>NZ_DBNGVP010000070.1:0-136095 GCF_057119385.1 Archangium sp.
CTCGAGGCCACGGGCCCGCGCCTGCCCAAGGACGTGAAGGTGCTGGAGCAGCACCGCCCCGCCCTCGAAGCCCCACCGCCCGAGGCCCAGGGCAGCCCGCGCTGGCGCGAGTACGTGGAGTACTACAACGAGCGCTTCAAGGAGGTGGAGAGTGGCACGGCCGCCGAGGGCCCCCTGAAGTGGGCGCCTTACGAGCAGTTGCGCGGGTGGTTTGCCCGGGGGCTGGCCTTCGAGCGCGACATGGTGAGGCTGCTGAAAGCGGACGCGGAGAAGCCGCGGGCCCAGCGCAGCCTCCTCGGGGATTTCGACAGGCCTCGCATCGAAATCCAGGTGGGCGTGAGGAAGCCGGGCACCGGCCTGCGCTTCGCGGATGTGCTCGTCGTTGAAGAAGGCGCGCTCGGGGGAGGGCCGCGGCGCGTGGAGTCGTTCAGCTTCAAGAGCCGAAATCTCTCGCTGTTGGACGAAGGAGCCCTGAGACGTCAGGTGATTGAGGACGCGAAGGAAGCTCTGCAGAAGTACGGCGGGAGTCTGGATATCCGCCGGGATTCCCTCCAACGTCCTTTCGGTGCGGCTGGCGAGGTTCCCGTTCAGCGGGTGCGCCTCATCTACGAGGGCGGCGACCTCAAACCCATCAATGTAAACGAGTTGAAGAGAGCCGTGAACGCGGCCAAGGCAGCCGTTCCGGGAGTCGAGGTGTTGTTCCAATGAAGCGACTGAGTGTGCACGACTTGAAGCCGGAGGATCGCCTTCGACTCACTTTCGACGGTGCCTTCGACCAGCAGGTTGCACTGGAAAGAGAGCTGGAGCCCTTTCTCCAAGCGCTTGAAAGGTACGCCGCCGGGTGGATGCCGGACGTCGCTGAAGGCAAGCGCCGACGCAAATACACCCGCGCTGCAATCTGGACGGCCCTAGAGGAGGGTCGTGACGATGTGTTCACGAGCCTAGGGTTCTATCGCACGAAGTGGCCCGCGCTGGACATGACCCTCTGGCTCTGGCTCCCTCCCCGACATCCCAAACTGGACATTACGGTCAACGTGCAGCCGCTTTCTTTCTTCGCCGAGGAGGAGCGCTGTGGCCAATTTGTCGAGATGGTGCGCGCGTGGGCCTTGCGTTACCCGGTCACCCATGCGGCGGCACACAGCAGTGATGACATGGAATTGACAGGCTCTCCCAATTTCGGTCGCGACGACGAGACTGAATACAGAGACGGGTACGACAAAATCTACGAGGTGTCCTGGCTCAACGTCTTCGGACCCAAACTGGTGGAGACGGTTGGCCGCGAGCGCATGTTGTCCACTCCAGCCCACCGGGTGGACGAACTGCCCAACGGCTCCATCCTCCTGGTGACGTGGCCAACAGTGGCGGATTTCGCCAGCGAGGAGGCACGGCTCGCACAGGCCCGCGCTCACGCCCACCTCCGGCCGGACCTCGACTTCGACACCATTCTGAGCACCTTGCATGAGCGCAGTGCCATGCTCGCCCCCGTGGAACCCCGCTTCCCGCCGGACCTGGCTCCGCTGCTCTCCCGTGTGGTGGACCGCGCCCCCAGCTACGAGCGCCAGCGCAGAATCGCTGAACTCAACGCGTGGCGACCACCCGAGCCCGAGGAGTGGCTCCCGGTAGATGCCGCCCTGCCTTCGGACGTAGAGAATGTAGAGCGCGCTCTCCAGCAGTACAGACTCTACGCCGAGCACCTCGTGGCCCTACTTCACTCGGAGGTGCCCTCAATCTTCGAGGCGACACCCGAGTCCCTCTCGGATGCCGACTTCTACTTCTGGCGGGAGGAGTTCCCGAAAAGTCGCCTTCGGGAGGCCATCGACGAGCACGCGGTGCCCGCCATTGGTGCGTACCTGGGTGAAGTGCTGGTGCGCAACCTTGACGGCAGGTGGATACCGCGCCAGAAGCTTGATGAGGCACAGGTACTGGTGGGCAACCGCGTCTGGCTTCCATTCGTCCGAGCCCGTAACTACATGCGCTCTCGACAGTCGCTGTTGGACTGCTCCCTTACGTACCTCTACCGCATGGCGGAGCGGTGCCGGGACTAACGGAGAACTGCACCGAGGCCGCAGCCATCTTCCCGGCTCTGGCTCCATGTGAACCCCGAATTTGGCCCTCCATGGTTGTTACCGCGTCACACCGTGAATCCAAACAATGCCGCCGCGTTGGCCGTGGTCACCTCGGCCACCCGCTCGAGCGTCACGCCCTTCAGCTCGGCGACCTTCTTCGCCGTCTCGACCACGTACGAGGGCTCGTTCTTCTTGCCGCGATACGGGATGGGCGCGAGGTACGGGCTGTCCGTCTCCACCATCAACCGGTCCAGCGGCGCGAAGCGCACCGCGTCCTGCAACGCCTCGGTCTTCTTGTAGGTGACCACGCCCGACAGCGACAGCAGGAATCCCAGGTCCAGGTAGCGCCGCGCCGCCTCGGTGTCCCCCGTGAAGCAGTGGATGACGCCCCGGCTCATGCCCTCCTCCTTCAGGATGGCCTCGCACTCGGGATGCGCGTCCCCGCCCTTCGTCGACTCGCGCACGTGCACCACCAGCGGCTTGCCCAGACGCTTCGCCAGCACGCACTGCCTGCGGAACACCTCCCGCTGCACGTCCCGCGCGGAGTGCTCGTAGTAGTAGTCCAGCCCCGCCTCGCCCACCGCGTGGATCTCCGGCCGGGCACAGGTGCGCTCCAGGTGCTCGAAGTCCGCCTCGGTGGCTCGGGCCGCCTCGTGCGGATGGATGCCGAGCGTCGCCGTGAGGAACTCCGGATGCGCGGCGGCGACCTCCAGCGCGATGCCCCAATCCCCCGGGCCCTGGAACTGGCCGACGATGACCGCGTGCACCAGCCCCGCGGCACGGGCCCGCTCCAGCGCGGCGTTCACGTACTCGGAATCGGCACGATCGAAGTGGCAATGTGAATCAACGAGCCTCATGGCATCTCCTGGATGAGCTCGGAGAGCTCGGCACGGGCTTCCTGCGACAACGAGGGCAGCACCGCGCGGACGCGGTCACGGCCCTCGGGAAGGCCGAGCAGCCACAGGCCCTCGGCGGCATCGAGCCGGTAGTCCTCGGGGACTCCGGGTTCATCCATCAACGCGAGCAACCACGGCAGGGCCTTCGGGTCCGCCAGGCGGCCCAGTCCCCGCGCCGCCGCGCCCCGGCAGTCGTCCTTCGGATCCGTGAGGATGGTGTGCAGCCGCTCGAGCGCGCCCGAGGCCTTCACCTCGCCACACAGCTCCACGGCGAGCGCACGGTCCTGCGCCCAGTTCCACCGCCGCCGCTCCGTCCGCTTGAGGAGCCAGGCGGCCCCCTCGGCATCCCCCAGCTTCGCGAGCACGCCCGCGGCCTGGGTCTTGTCGAAGGCGGGCAGCATCCACCGGCGGAACAGCCGCTGCACGGCCGGCAGTGCTCGCGCGTCCCCCAGCTCGGCCATCGCCCCGAGCGCCCGGAAACGCAGCAGCTCCTCGTCGAGCGCCTCCACGAGCACTTCCAGCCCCGCCGGGTGCTTGAGGGCGGCCATGCCCCGGGCGGCCTCGAAGCGGACCTCGAAGACGGGGTCCTCCAGGGCCTGCGCCAACAACCCCCGGCAGTCCGGCCGGGCGAGGTCCGCGAGGCGCCCGGCGGCCTCCAGGCGCACGAGGCTCTCCTGATCGGCGAGCTGCGTGGCGAAGAAGCCGGGGAGCTCCTCGGCGGCGAGCACCGCGGTGGCCATGCCCACGCCCGTGCGGCGCACGGCCACCTGCTTGTCGGCCAGCAACCGCTGGAACGACGCGGACATCTCGGGCGCGCGTGAGGCGTCCTCGGCGGCGAGGTGGAAGAGCAACTCCGCCGCCTCCATGCGCAACCCCGGGTGCTTCTCTCGCTCGAGGGCGAGAAGCGCCCGGTCCCGTTCGGCCCGCCAGTCCGTCACGCTCACTTCACCTCGGAGCCGGGAGGCATATCCCCCGGATCCAGCAAGGAGAGGTTCTTCCCGCCAGGTCCGGCGGTGAGGATCATCCCGCGCGATTCGATGCCCCTCAGCATGCGCGGCTTGAGGTTGGCCACCACCACCACGTTGCGGCCCTGCACCTGCTCGGGCTGGAAGGCCTCCGCGATGCCGGAGCAGATGGTGCGCGGCTGGCCCTCGCCCAGGTCCACGGTGAGCTTCAGCAGCTTGTCCGCCTTGGGCACGCGCTCGGCGGCGAGCACCTTGCCCACCTTGAGCACCACCTTGCCGAAGTCACCGATCTCGATCTCCCCGGGCGCGGCCTCGGCGGCGGGCGCGGCGGGCTTGGCCTCGGCAGCGGGCTTCGGCTCGGCGGCCTTCTTCTCGCCCTTGTCCCCCTTGCCCTTCTTCTCCTCCTTGGCCGGCTCGGCGGCGGCGGGAGTCTGGCCGAGGATGGCGTTGACGCGCTCCTCCTCCAGACGCGGCAGGAGCGGCTCGGGGGTGCCCACGGGCCGGCTGCGGTCCAGCAGCGGGTAGCGCGCGGTGGCGAGCGCCTCGAAGGTGAGCGGCGGCGCGTTGAGCTGCGCGAACAGCTTCTCCGTCACGCGCGGAATCACCGGCGTCAGCAGCGCGCCCAGCAGGTAGGCCACCTCGGCGGCATCGCTCAGGTCGGCGCGAGCGGCCTCGGGATCCGTCTTCACCTTGGCCCACGGGGCCGCGGTCTGGAGGAAGCCGTTCGCCGACTGGGAGATCTCCGTGATGACGCGGATGGCGTTGCGGTACTCCAGCTTCTCGAACGCCTCGCGCACCTCGGGGACCCGGGCCAGCGCGGCCTCCACCAGCGCCTTGCCGGGACCCTCCTTCGTGGCGGGAGCCAGACGCTTCTCCAGCGCCGCACCCGCCAGCATGGACAGGCTGCGGTTGGCCAGGTTGCCGATGTTGTTCACCAGCTCGCCGTTCACCCGCAGGCGGAAGTCCTTGAGGCTCAGGTCGAGGTCCTCGACTCCAGCGCCCAGCATGGCCGCGTAGAAGTAGCGCAGGTAGCTCGGATCCAGGTGCTCCAGGTAGGAGCGCACGGGGATGAGCGTGCCGCGGCTCTTGCTCATCTTCTCGCCGTTGACCGTGAGGTGGCCGTGCACCTTCACGCTCTCGGGCCGCTTGAGGCCGGCCTCCTTGAGCACCGCCGGCCAGAAGAGCGCGTGGAAGTAGACGATGTCCTTGCCGATGAAGTGGATGATGCGGGCGTCACTGTCCTCGGCCCAGTAGTCCAGGGCGCTCTTCGCCTTGCCCGTCGTCTTCGCCCACTTCTCCGTGGTGGCGATGTACCCGATGGGAGCATCCAGCCAGACGTAGAAGTACTTGTCCGTCTCACCCGGGATGGAGAAGCCGAAGTACGGGCCATCGCGGCTGATGTCCCAGTCCGCCAGACCCTGCTCGAAGAAGCCCTGGAGCTGGGTGGCGAGGCCGGGGTGGAGGAACCCGGGCTTGCGCAGCGTCTCCTGCAGGAAGTCCGCGTGGCGCGACAGCTTGAAGAACAGGTGCGAGGACTTGCGGCGCACCGGCGGCGTCCCGCACAGGGCGCACCGGGGCTCGATGAGGTCCGTGGGGGCGTAGGCCTTGCCGCACTTCTCGCAGGCGTCGCCGTACTGATCGGCCGCCTTGCAGTTGGGACAGGTGCCCTTGATGAAGCGGTCCGGCAGGAAGCGCTTGTCCGTCTCGCAGTAGGCCTGCTCGATGTCGCGCTTCTCGATGTCGCCCTGGTCCTTCAGCTTGCCGTAGATGAACTCGGCGTAGTGCTTGTTCTCGGGCGAGTTGGTGGAGTGGAAGTAGTCGACGCTGACGCCGAGGTCGCGGAAGTCCGCCTGGTGCGCGTCGTACCAGCGGGCGACGAACTCCTCGGGCTTGAGACCCTGCTTCGCGGCGTTGATCTCGATGGGAGTGCCGTGGGTGTCGTCGGCGCAGAAGTAGACGACGTCCTTGCCGCAGGAGCGCAGGAAGCGCACGTAGATGTCGGTCTGGACGTACTCGACGGCATGGCCGATGTGGATGGGGCCGTTCGCATACGGCAGCGCGCTGGTGACGAGGATTCTCTCCGCCATGGGTTCTCCTGAAGGGCGGCGGACATTAGCCGCTCGGAGGGCTCCGGTCATCGGGAAGTAATCAAGGAACGCACCTGATGCACCGGGGTCCCGGAGCTGTTATCGACCCCACACGATGTGCACCATCGCCATCCTCCGCCACATCCACCCCGAGTGGCCGCTCGTCCTGGCCGCCAACCGCGACGAGTTCCACGCCCGCCCGGCCGCTGGCCCCCAGGTCCTGTCCCTCTCTCCCCGGGTCGTCGGAGGCCGCGACCTGGAGCGTCAGGGGACGTGGATGGGCGTGACGGACGGGGGCTTCTTCGTGGGCCTGACGAATCAGCGCGGCTCCGCCAACCTGACGCGGGCCCCTCGCTCGCGGGGCGAGGTGGTGATGCGCGCCCTGCGGGCCCAGAGCGTGGAAGGGGTCGACCGCTACCTCGCGGGGCTGGATGCCCGGGAGTACAACCCCTTCAACCTCCTCTATGGGGACGCCGGGGTGCTCCGGGTGGCGTACGCCCGCCCGGACTCCGAGCGGATTCGCCAGGAGGACGTCCCGCCGGGCGTCCACGTGCTGCCCAACGACGAGCTCGACACCCCGGCCCTGCCCAAGGTGGCGAGGGCCCGGAAGCTGGCCGAGAAGGCCGCCCGGAAGCCCTGGCCCGAGGCCGTCGCGGAGCTCCAGGCCCTCCTCTCGGACCACCTGCTGCCCGAGCGCGTGCCGGAGCTCCTCCTCCAGGAGTTCCCGCCGGAGCTGCACGAGCGCCTCCGCCAGTACCAGGCGCTCTGCATCCACACGCCCGAATATGGGACGCGCTCGTCGGCCATCGTCGCGCTGGCGCCAGGACGGGTGGCCCACTACCTCGCCGCCGACGTGGCCCCATGCCAGGGGCCGTTCCAGGACGTCACGCCGCTGCTCTACCCGGGGTGACGGCCCCGGTCGCACGCGGGACCCGACCAACGAGGTCTCGACTTCCCACGGGAGAAGTATCATCCTCGCCTCGACTCTGGAGGTAGAGGCATGGACTTGAACGTGAGACAGGAGTTGAAGCGCGCGGGACTCGAGCCGGACTGGCCTGAACGGCTTCAGGTGCCCATCGAGTTCGATGCGCATGGACGAGCGCTCCCGCTGGGCGAGGAGGTGCCGGTGGCGGACGACTCGTGGAGGATGGTGCACGTGAAGCTCAAGCCCATCTCGCGGCTCTGGACGGTCGCGGAGAAGACGCCGTTGCCGCTGAAGGCCCCTCCGCGCCACGACGCCTTCCTGCATCTGCTGCAGTCGACGGCAGTCATCTACTGCACGGCCATGGACAAGCCCGAGACAGATGCCGAGTTCGAGCGGCTCTACCTCATGCTGCGTCTGCGTCCGGATGGCCTGGACTGCCACCCGCTCTTCTCGTACCTGCAAGGGGCGGCGCGCCTGTACCTGTCGCTGTGCAGCGTGAGCCGGGCCGAGTACGAGGACCTGCTGCAACGGCTCTGCAAGCTGGCCCAGCGCTTCCGCTCGCACCCGGACAGCACCGGCTACCACGACAAGATGCTCTCCCCTCACTTCGGCTCCTGAGACCCGGCCATGCGCCCCCTTTCACCCATCCGCTGCATGCCCTTGCTGCTCCTCCTGGCGTCCGTGGCGCAGGCCCTCGAGCCCGGCGCCAGGACGGAGATCAGGACGCTGCTGCTCTCGGAACACCCCGCCCGGACGGCGAACAACGTCTATGTATCCGGCCAGGTCTCCACCACCCTGCGCTTCGAGCAGGAACCCGATCCGGCCAGGACCCGCCTGCTGGGGTGGGAGGGGCGGTTCGAGCGTCCGCTCGTGGGAAGCAAGAAGGTGGTGCTGGAACCGCTGCGGGACCTGGGCGAGGACGAGTGGGTTCCCCTGCTCGTGACGCTCGTGGATGGGACCGAATTCTCGTTCCTCGTGAGGTCACCGCGCCGTGAGAAGTGGGGATGGACGGACCATCAGGTGAATGTGTTCAAGGACCGCGAGAGCTACAACGCGGTGCTGTCGGCCCTCAATGACTCACGCAAGAGAGAGCTCAAGCTGAGCGAGGAGAACGAGCGCCTCAAGAAGGAGGAGAACTCGGTGGACCACGCCTTCGCCACGCTGCTCGTCAATGGGCAGGTGGAGAAGACGCCTTTTCGGAGGAAGCGAGTGGCGGTCCTCAAGAGCGAGGACATGGACATGAAGGTCGAGGTTTTCGAGGGGCCAGGAAAGGCAGCAGCCTTGATTCACCTGACCAACACGTACAACGACGAGCCGTGGATATTCAGGGATGCCCGGCTGACCGCCGACCTCACGACATACACTGCTCGACCCTTCGCGCTTCGCGTGAGCCGGGCCGAGCTCTCCCCCGGTCAGTCGGGAAGAATCGCGGTGGTGGCGGACCAGAGTGCCTTCGAGTCGGAAGCGGGCCTCGTTGATCTGGTCCTGGAGATCTTCCGCGAAGACGGGGAGCTGCAGGTGCTTGTGAACCTGGATCAGAAGTTGATTCGGAAGTAGAGGTGACATCCATGCCCATGACCCAAGCGCTCTTCATCGGCTCCGTTGTGCTCTTCGGTGCGGCCTCTGGCTGCGTGGCGACCAATGTCGGTGTGGTAGCTCTGCGGCCGGATGGAACCCCAGGTCCCCAGGAATGCCCGGAGGAGGCCAAGAAGGCGATGCGCTACATGAAACTGCGCGTCGGGAATGGCGCATGGGTGGAACTCGACGCGAACCAGATCAAGTCAAAGCCCATCACGCTCTACGATGGTCCAATCGAGAGCATGCTGCAGGGTCAACTCGGTACGCTCGAGTCCACTACCCGTTTGTACGGGCAGGTCTGGACGGGCGGTCCGCAGGTCGTCATCCGGTACTACGAGGCCCACCCGCCGGACAGCGAGAAGGTGCCCATCTGCGCGGTAGCCCGGTTGAGCGAGAATCAGCTCCGGAAGCGGCCTGAATCGCTGCCTGGAACCGCCATCCTCGACTTCTCCGTGGCGGGGGTCGACATCGTCGACTCGTTCCGCTGAGGGCTGGCGCGGTCCACCGCCCTCCTCGGGATGCCGCGCCCGTTGTCAGGATTTTCCGCGCCTTTTCGTCTCTATCGGTAGCTGCCCGGCCGGAGATGCCGAACACGCACCGGTAATCGCCTGTAAAGCGATCGCGGTTCAACTCCGCCCTTGGCCTTGGAAAAGGTCACCCAACCCAAACGGCATCTCCACTCGGGCGGCGATTCTTCTCACTCCCCTCCCCCACCTCGGGGCCGAGCACCTGCACCCCCTCCAGGGCGCGCTGCAGATCGGCCCAGAGGTCCTCGGGGCTCTCCAGTCCCACGCTGACCCGGAGCATACCCGCGCAGATGCCACTGGCCTCGCGGTGCTTCTCGTCCACCACGCGGTGCGTGAGGCTCGCCGGGTGCTGGATGAGCGAGTCCACCGAGCCGAGGCTCACCGCGGGCGTGAGCAGCTCCACCCGCTCCATCACCTGGGCCGCCGCCTTCGCGCCCCCCACCACCTCGAAGGACAGCAGGCACCCGGGCCCGCGCATCTGCCGCCCGATGAGGCCCTCGGGATCACACCCCGCGAGCCCCGGGTACCACGTGCGCAACACGGCCGGGTGCGAGGCCAGCCGCTGCGCGAGGAACATGGCACCGCGCTGCGACTCGCGGACGCGCACGGGCAGCGTCGCGAGGCCCCGGTGCAGCATGTAGCCCGCCTCGGGGTGGAGCACGCCGCCCGTGGCGATGCGCACCTGGCGCAGCCGCGCCGCCCAGACGGCGTTCGTGGCCACCACGCCGCCCATGACGTCACCGTGCCCGCCGAGGAACTTCGTCGCGCTGTGCAGCACCAGCGAGGCCCCGAGCGCCAGCGGGTTCTGCAGCACCGGCGTGGCGAACGTGGAGTCCACCAGCACCGGCACCTCGCCCGCCTGCGCCACCACCCGGGCAACATCGATGAGCGCCAGCGTGGGGTTGGCCGGCGTCTCCACCACCACGAGCGCCGTGTCCGGACGCAGCGCCTTGCTCACGTGGTGCGGATGCGTCCAGGTGACCTCCACGCCCAGCAGGCCGCTGTCCAGCAGATGGTCCGTGCCGCCGTAGACGGGACGGCACGCCACCACGTGCTTGCCGCCCTGGCGCGCCGCGAGCAGCACCGCCGTCAGCGCCGCCATGCCCGAGCCGAACGCCACCGCCTCCTCGGCGCCCTCCAGCGCGGCCAGCGCCTTCTCGAAGCGCACCACGGTGGGGTTGTGCAGCCGGGCGTAGATGGGGTTGTCCCGCAGGGGACCGCCCTGGGCGAGCGCGTCGAAGCACTCGCCGATGCCCCCCATGCTGCCCACGGGATAGGTGGTGGAGAGATCGATCGGCGGCGCATGGACGCCGAGCCCGGCCAGGTCTTCCCGGCCAGAGTGGACCGCACGCGTTTCGAACCCGAGCTTCTTCATCCGAATTTCCTCCCGTCCAAGGGGCACGGGAAGAAATTACGCATCCATGCAGCGGAGAGACATCGAATAGGCTGCGGAACCGTGCGGCGCAAGGGGCCTGGGACCGAATCGGCTTCGGCCAGGGCCCGTCACTGCCGCAAGGGCAGCAGCAGGGTGAACCGGGTTCCGCGTCCCGGCTCCGACTCCACCGAGATGGAGCCGTTGTGGTTCTCCACCACCTTGCGGCAGATGGCCAGACCGATGCCCTGCCCCGGGCTGTCCGGATCCAGCTTCTTCAGCGCCTCGAACACGTAGTCGCTGTAGCGGTTGTCGAACCCCATCCCGTTGTCCGCGTAGAGGATCCGCGCGAAGTCGGTGTAGTGGTACCTGCCCGTGTTGGCCCGGTAGGTGTTGTGCTGGATGACGTGGCACTCGATGCCGATCCGCGGGCTCTCCTCGGGCCTGCGGAACTTCACCGAGTTGTCGAGCAGCTGGAAGAACAACATCATCAGCTGCCGGCGCCGGCCCTGGAGCACGGGGAGCGGCTCGCTGCGCAGCTCCATCATCGTGCCGGCCCTCTCGGTCACCAGCTGCCGGGCGCCACCCACCACATCGCCCAGCTCCACGTCCTCGAGCGGCTCCTGGGTGTCGTCCAGCGACACGAACTCCTGGAGCGCCATCACCAGCTGCTCCATCCTCGCGCTCTGGAGCTTGATCCGATCCAACGAGCGCTGGCCCGTCGCCGACAACACCTGGCGGTCCTGCTGGGTGAAGAGACTCGAGAACATGGAGAGCTTGCGGATGGGCTCTCGCAGGTCATGGGACAGGATGGTGCTGATGCGGGTGAGCTCCTGGTTCTTCTGCTCCAGCCGGCTGAGCTTCTGGTCCAGCTCCCGGGCATGCAGCTCCAGCTCCCGCCGGGCCCGGGTCAGCTCCTCGTTGTTGCGCAGCGCCTCTTCCGCCGTCCGCTTCGCCGCCAGCAGCTCGTCCTCGTACTTGCCGCGGTTGCGCACCGGGATGAGCGCGCACTGATTGACGACGCCCCCCTCGTGCTCCTTGCGCACGGCGTTGAGGAGCACGGGGATGCTCTCCCCGCTCCGGGAGCGCAGCGAGAGGAAGATCTCCTCCGCCTTGCCCTGCATCCGGAGCATCGGGAAGAGATGCGTCTGGTAGAACATGCGGCTGGCCAGCGTCAGGAACGACTCCACGCGGCCGCCCACCAGCTCTCCAGTGCCGTACCCGAGCATCTCCGCCAACGTGCCGTTGACGGCCACGAGGGTCCCGTCATCGGTGAACGAGAAGACCCCACAGGGCGCGGTGTTCAACGCATCGTCCATGGGCTGCATCGGCTCGACCTCTTCTCACGCGGCGTCAGGACATGGAGCCCTGACCCAGGTAGTCCTTGATGAGGGAGGTGGTCTCCTCGGGAGCACTCATGTGCGGACAGTGACCCGTGGCACGAGTGAGCCGCAGCGTGCTGCGCGCCAGGTTCCTGTGAAGGTAATCGCCCACCTGCCTGGGCGCGATCAAATCCTCCGAGCACTGGAGGATGAGCGAGGGCACGGTCAGCTTGGGGAGATCCTTCCGGTTGTCGGAGAAGAACGTCACCTCCGCGAACCGCCGGGCAATGGTCGGATCCGTGGAGCAGAAGCTCTCCGTCAGCTCCTGGTTCAGCTCCGGCCGGTCTGGCCGGTTCATCACCCTGGGCGCCAGGAAGTTCGCCCAGCCGATGTAGTTCTTGTCCATCGTCTGCAGCAGCTCCTCGATGTCCTGCCGCTCGAAGCCGCCCACGTAGTCGGGGGCCTCGTTGAGGTAGCGGGGCGAGGGAGCCACCAGGACGAGACGATGGAAACGCTCGGGCTCGCGGATGGCGGCCAGCAGCCCGATCATGCTGCTCACCGAGTGCCCGACGAAGATGATGTCCCTCAGGTCGAGCGCCCGGCAGATGTCGAGGATGTCCTCCGCGTAGCCATTCAGACTGGAGTACCGCTCGCGGTTGTACGCGTGGAGGTCCGATTTGCCCGAGCCGACGTAGTCGAACAGGACCACCCGGTAGTCCGCCTCGAAGGCGGGGGCCACGAAGCGCCACATGTGCTGATCACAACCGAAGCCGTGAGCGAAGAGGATCGGCTGGGTCCCCCGGCCCGTCACCTGGACGTTGTTGCGGGACAGGATGTCGTGGGCCAGGGGCTTCGAAGCCCGGAGAGACACGTCTTCACGGTGGAGCATGACATCATGCGCTACCACTTGAGCGCGGTCCCCACCAGGGAGGATGGCCACCTCGCCGGAACCGCCCCCTCTTTCTGTCCGTTGGACGGATTTCACTCCGCGGAGCAGGTTCAAGTTCGACACTTCGGCCGGGTGAACCCGCGCTGACCGGAATACGCTTCCCCACATGGAAGGAACCTCGAACCTGGACGCCATCGACTTCGCCATCCTGGAGGCGCTGCAGAAGAACGCGCGGCTGTCGAACAAGGAGCTGGCCGCGGAGGTGGGGCTCGCGCAGTCGAGCTGTCTGGCGCGGGTGACGCGGCTGCGCGAGACGGGCGTGCTCAAGTCCTTCCACGCCGAGGTGGAGCCGCGCGCGGTGGGAATCGGGCTGCAGGCGATGATCGCCGTGCGGCTGAGGCAGCACTCGCGGGAGATGGTGGAGGAGTTCCGGCACCACGCGCTGTCGCTGCCGCAGGTGCTGGCCGTCTACCACGTGGCGGGAGCCAACGACTTCCTCGTGCACGTGGCGGTGCGGGACGCGGACCACCTGAGGGACCTGGGCATGGACGCCTTCACCACGCGGCCCGAGGTGGCCCACCTGGAGACGTCGCTCATCTTCGAGTACGTCCGCAGCCCCGGGCTGCCGCTCTACGGGCCCCAGGGCGCCGGGCAGCGCGCGGCCCCCAGCGAAAAGCCCGTCAGGCGCTCCCGCAAACGGTCCAGAGCAGCCGCTCGATGACGAGCTTGCCGCTCGCGGAGGACTTGAGCGCCAGGTCCGCGTCGGCGCACGCCACCAGCGCGTCGAGCAGCTCGCGCCGCTTGTAGCGCGCCGCCCCCTGCATCGCGAGGAACGCCGCGTACGGGTGCGGGGCCTTGCCCTTGGCCGCCTTGGCCTCCTCCTCGACCCGGGGGAACACCCGCGACTTGAAGTCCGGGTATGAGCGCGGCAGCGAGCCGCCCGCGTACTTCTCCAGCCGCTCGTGGTTCTCCAGCATGCCGCGCGTGATGGAGGCCACCGCGCCCAGCAGCTGCAGGCCGTGCACCCCCTGTCCCATCGCGTCCATCGTGTAGTCCAGCGCCGCCTTGAAGTTGCGGTTCTGCAGCGCCTCGGACAGCTCGAAGAACTCCTCCTCGCGCGTGTGCGCCACCAGCAGCGCCACGTCCTGGGCCTCGATCACCGGGCCCTGCGCGTACGTGGCCAGCTTCTCCAGCTCCGACTGCAGGAGCCGCACGTTGCCGCCGATGCGCTCCTTGAGCTGCTCCGCCGCGCCCTTGCCCAGCTTCTTCTTGAAGGGCCGGAGAAACTCCTCGGCGAGCGGCTCGAGCTCGAAGTCCTTGTGGCGCGCCGCCACCTTGCGCTCGACGACGCGGCCCTTGTCCGCCGCCAGCTTCACCAGCGGATTCTTCGCGTCCACCTCCGAGGCCGCCAGCACCAGCGCGTGCCCCGGCGGCACGCCCTTCTGGAAGAGCTCCAGCAGCGCGCTCGCGTCACCCTCGGGCGCCGAAATCCGCTCCTCGCGGCAGAACGTGGCCACCTCCTTGAGGAAGACCAGGTCCGCCTCGGCGAGGTCCACGTTCAGCTCGTCCTTCCACTGGTCCACCGAGGGCGCGCCCGAAGCCCCCGGATCGAGCTGCTCCACGCCCCACCCCGCCCGCGCCGCCAGCGCCAGCAGCCGCCGCGCGCCCTCCTTGCGCTTGCCCGCCTTCCACGCCTCGCGCGCCTTGCCCAGCGCGTCCCCGCGGCCCTTCTTCGGCGCGAGGAACTCCGGATCGCGCACCAGCACCACCTTGCGCCCGGGGAAGAGGGGCAACGTGGCCAGCTCCTGCGCCACCTCGCGCGGCGAGCCCGCGTCCAGCACCGCGAAGTTCAACCCCGCCGACGCGTCCGGCAGCAGCACCTTCACCAGCTCGTCCGCGCCCCGCCGCACCAGGTACTCCTCGCCCGACAACAGGTAGAGCGGCGCCACCTTGCCGGCCTTCGCCTCGTCCAGCACGTCCTCGATGTCCGCGCTCATCGCCCCTCCAGCAGCTCGATGAGCATCCGCTCCAGCTGCAGCCTCGGCGCCGCGTTGCGCTCCACGATGGTCGCCTTCGTCTTCTCCAGCAGCGCGTGCCGGCGGTGCAGCACCGTCTCGTGCGTGCGCGCCGCCACCTCCCGCGCCAGCTCCAGCATGTCCTGGTTGGCCAGCCGCTCCACGCCCGCCTTCGCCAGCGACACGTCCCGCGTCCACATGGAGAGGATGGACAACGCCTGCTCGGCCTCCTCGCGCGAGGCGCCAAAGGTCTCGGCCCAGCGCAGCATGGCGCCCACCTCGCCGGGCTTCAGGGCCTCGAAGCCACTGATGACGTCCTTGCGCGCCGCGAGCGCCTCGAGGTCCAACGCCAGGGCGCGCCCCAGACTGCCGCCCGCCATCACCGCCGCGAGCTCCGCCGTCTGGGCGTCCAGCTTGCGCTCCTTCTGGAGCCGCTCGGCGACGAGCGCCACGGGCAGCGGGCCGAAGTGCACCTTGCTGCAGCG
Organism: Archangium sp.; assembly: GCF_057119385.1. Taxonomy (NCBI): domain Bacteria; kingdom Pseudomonadati; phylum Myxococcota; class Myxococcia; order Myxococcales; family Archangiaceae; genus Archangium; species Archangium sp. Next base: position 15,128 of record NZ_DBNGVP010000070.1, read on the forward strand.
GCTGCGGATGGTGGGCAGCATCTTGTCCGGCGCCGAGGCCAGCAGGATGAGCGTGGTGTCCGAGGGCGGCTCCTCGAGCGTCTTGAGGAAGGCGTTCTGCGCCTGCGGGTTCATCATGTGCGCATCCACCACGATGGCCACCTTGCGCTTGGACTCGAGCCCGCGCAGGGTGATGCGCTCCAGCAGCCCGCGGATCTGCTCCACGCGGATCTCCCGGCTGGGAGTGCCCTGGATGTCCGAGCGCCCCGCGAGTCCACGCTCGACGCGCTGGGCATCGGGCATGAGCCAGGAGACGTCCGGGTGGGCGCCCTTGGCGATGCGGGTGCAGCTGGAGCAGGAGCCACAGCCCTCATCGGGCTTCTCCGGGCACGTGAGGGCCTGGGCGAGCCCCACGGCGGCGAGCTCCTTGCCGACCCCCTCGGGGCCGGCGAAGAGATAGGCGTGATGAACGGAGCCGCCGCGCAGAGCCGCGAGGAGCGCGTCGATGGCGCGAGGCTGTCCGACGACCGAGGCCAACGTCATGGGGCGTGTATCCCCGCTCGCGGCGTCCCCGTCAACCACTCAGGAGGTAGCCTTCCCCTCTCCCGCCGGGAGAGGGTCGGGGTGAGGGTATCGGACCCCTTGGGTTGCCCCCGTGTGTGCCCCCTCTCCCTCTGGGAGAGGGCTGGGGTGAGGGTCATCACTTCACGCGGCTCCGCGCCTTCACGGTCTTCTGTCCCACGGAACACGCGGGGAGCAACTTGCACCGGGAGCAATTCTCCGGAATGGGCTTCGTGGGGCACACGCCGCTCATGCCGTAGTGACACAGCGCGAAGTCGAAGCGCACGGGGTCCGAGGCATCCAGGGCGCGCAGGGAGGCCGTCACCTCCTCGGCGGTGCGCCAGCTCAGGTCATTGCGGCGGGTCAGCCCCAGGTGCTTCGAGATCCGTCCAATATGCGTATCCAGCGGGATGAGCAGCGCCGAGGGGCTCACCCGCGTCCAGATGCCGAGGTCCACGCCATCCGGGCCGCGCACCATCCACCGGAGGAACAGATTGAGCCGCTTGGCCGCGCCGGCTCCGAGGGGCGAGGGCAACAGGTGCTGCAACCCGCGCTCGGGCCCGAGCGCCTCGCGCAGGGGCTCCATGGGCACGTCCCGCAGAGCGGAGGTGAACGCATCCAGCGCGCCATGCCAGGAGCCCCGGGCCTCCAGCCCCTGGACGAAGAGCGCCTCCAGGCTCCCGAGCTCACGCAGGGCCCGGCCCATGCCCAGCAGCAGCACCGCCACGTCCGTGCCCACGTTGAAGCGGTAGACGAAGCCCGAGAGCAGCTCGCGCGCCCCGGCCACATCCAGCGCGCGCACGAAGGCGGCCGGGGACGGGCCCATGCGCGCGAGCAGAGCATCCACCTTGGGCCGGAACAGGTCCGCGCGCCCGTACGCCAGGGCCGCGGCCAGCAGCGCGCTCACCTCGATGTCCCTCGGGTCGCGGTAGCGGTGGGGAAACTCGAGCGGATCGAACGCGATGCGCGCCCGGCTGTCCGTCGACGCCAGGAAGGCATCCAGGCAGGGGCGCAGGCGAGCGGCGTCTCGCGGGCTCAGCCCTGTGGATCCTCGAGCTCTCGGGGGCATGGTTCAGACACTCCGTAGCCTGGAGCAACGCACTCCGCCACGGAGTTCATCCATGAACCCCTCCCCGGGGCCAGGAGGGGCCTGGAGGGATCACCCCGGCAGCCCGCGGCCGCGGCCTTCGCGGACACCGCCAACCATCTCCGCGAGGTATGGGCCGCCCGATTTCGCCTCCCCTTCTGGGGGATTTTCAGCGACAGTCCGGCCTCCACCAGGGCAGTGGCCGGCAGTCCCTGGCAGTCGAGGGAACTCCATGTCACGACCCTACCTGTCGCGCGCGGCGCTCGCGCTCGCGTGCCTGCTCACCTGGACGAATGGCTGCAAGCGGGAGGAGCCGCCCGCCCCGGACATCGAGAAGGCCCCCGCGTGTCCCACGGCCGCGGAGCTCGACGCACTCCCCTTGCCCGCCGCGGTCCCCACCACCGGCACCGGCTCGTGCCGCGATGGCTGGTGCTGGGTGAGTCATGAGCCCCAGGGCCACCACCTCCATGCCGTCTGGGCGCACCCCACCGGGGGGGTCTGGATGGCGGGCCAGGCCGGCACGGTGCTGCACCAGGCGCCGCAGGGCCAGTGGACGTGGCAGTCCACGCCCACCTCGCAGACACTCCGCGGCATCTGGGGCGCGAGTCCGGCCGACCTCTGGGCCGTGGGCGACGCGGGGACGCTCCTGCACTTCGATGGCTCCGCGTGGACGGCCGTCCCGGCCCCCGGGGACGCCGTGGACCTGCTCTCCGTGGAGGGCGCTTCGTCCCATGAGGTGTGGGCCGCGGGCAAGAGCGGGCGCCTGTTGCGCTGGAACGGCAGCGCGTGGGCCCTGGTGCCCAGCGGCACCTCGGCGAACCTGAGGGGCGTGTCGGTCCTATCGGCCGATGACGTGTGGGTCGGTGTCGAGGATGCCGGGCTGCTGCGCTGCACGCCCACGGGCTGTGCGGCCCAGGCCGTGCCTTCCGAGGTCGCCGCCACCACGACTCCCGTGGGCATGTGGGAGCGGAACTCCGGGCGGTGGGTGACCTTCGGCGCCCAACCTGAGTCCTACTTCTGGAAGGACGGAGCCTGGAGCGAGGAGCGCATCCCGCCGCCCCCCAGCTCGGGCATCAGCACCTACTCGGGCCTCTGGGTGGGCGGCGCCAACGACGCCTGGGTCTTCGTCTACCAGACCTGGGCCCCGAGCATGGCGTCCAAGCAGATCCTTCACTGGGATGGCAGCACGTGGACGACCCTCGAGGAGCCCAGGACGGACACGTCGACCCGGCGCACCTCCTCGCTGTGGAACGTGCACACCACCGGTGGGTCGGGCCCGTCCGACCTCTGGGCCGTGGGGGACGAGGGAGCCATCCTGCGCTGGGACGGAAGCGCCTGGCGGGACCAGCGCCAGCTGCGCGGCCTTCCCGCGGCCTACAGTCCCAGCACCCCCTCGGTTCGTGAGGCGTACTTCGTGGAGCTCTCGGCCAGCCCCGATGGGGCCGTGGTCTGGGCCAACCCGGGCGGGCCGTCCCGCGTCGACGTGGCCGCGTCGACGTGGGCGACGTCCGAGGGCACCTGGCATGCGCACCTGATCCCGCCCCCCCGCCGCACCGTCAGCTCCCCCCAGTTCACGGTCTCCGGCACGGGCATCCAACCGTTGCAGGGCCTGCTCCCCGGAGACCCGGAGCCCTGGAGGACCCGTGTCCACGCCAGCGCGCGGGACAACGTCTGGGCGATGGACCAGCAGCGCGTCTGGGCGTGGGAGGGCCAGGCGTGGCGCATCGCGCTCGAGGGCCAGGGCGAGCTGTTCGCCGTGTGGACCCACGGCCCGAAGGACACGTGGGTGGCCGGCACCGGGAAGCTGCTGCACTGGGACGGCGAGGGCTGGCAGGAGCACCCGACGCCCGGCTTCACCGCGTCCGCGTTGTGGGGCTCCTGGCGCCGTGACATGTGGGCCGTGGGCCGCAAGGGCGACACGGCGGGCCTCTTCCACTGGGATGGAAAGGACTGGAGCGAGGTGTCGAGCGACGCGCTCCAGGGCATCGAGCGCCTGCTGGCGGTCACGGGCCGCTGCACGAGCGAGGTGTACGCCGTGGGCACGGGAGGGGCGCTGCTGCACTGGGACGGCGCCTCGTGGCGGCGCATGGCCCTCCCCACCACCCTGGACCTCTACGGCGTGACGCCGGTGGGCAGGGAGCTGTGGGTCTCGGGGGCGCAGGGGGCCATCCTGCGCCAGCCTCGGCCAACGCCGTAGCGCCGAGGCGAGCGCGCTCTGGAGACATCCGGGGCGCCAGGCACCGTGACGAAGCCTGGCGCTCCCTCTCTCCCCGCGCTCGCGCCGGGCGTCCCCTCAGTCCTTGCCCGAGCGCTCGATGTAGATGGTGTCGGTGTTGCAGTTGCTCGTTTTCGAGCCCATCCGCGGCGCGCCCTGCGTCATCTTGGCGATGTCCGGGCTGGGAACGATGTCCCGCGGCAGGCTCAGCCGAACCTCCTGCAGGAACCGCCCTCCCGCGCACAGCAACTGAATCCGCTGCTCCACGTCGGGGCCGAGCTCACGCCGCACGTCGGCGAAGAAGTCGCTCACGCTCATCTCCTTGCCGATGTTGGAGCGGATGAACTCACCGATCGCGGAACGATCGACGAGCTCGGTCAACTGCTTGATGGTGAGGAAATACTCATCATCCTGCCGGGCCTGACAGGTGCCGTGCTTGTCCCATTCATGGGTGGCGAAATCCGTCCCGAACATGAGGTTCGGCATCCACGGCCCCACCTCCGCCAGGGTGTCCTCGGAGAGCGAGAGCGGAACCTGCCGGCAGTCTCCGTAGCGGGTTCCACAGGACTTCTTGTTGGGCCACAGCCCATGGATCGTGAGGTGCGAGATGGAGAGCTCACCGCTCTGGAGCGCCTGGCACTCCGGTTTCGTTCCGTGGAAGCTGGCGTGTTCGCAGAAGCCGGGCTGCCAGCTCATGGAGAGCACGTTGCTGTCGTAGGTGTTGGCGGTGTGGCACTGGGCCCGCCCGCCGGGTGTCTCTTGCTGGGGCGGTTTGACACCGGGCCCGGACGGACCGGTTTCCCCTGGAACGAGCTGGACCACGCCGCATTCCTTGGACACCCACCGGCTCGGCTCCCGCACGTCCGGGACGTTGACGCGTATCCAATCCCAGTTCTGCTCGTTGAGCTCCTCGATGGCATAGCTCTGTCCCGGCTCCAGCCGGACGAACCCGGGATTGGTGCCCTTCTTGAAGGACTTGAAGGCCTCACAGGAGCGCACGGCCTCGAAGGTGCCGGCGGCCCTCACGGAAGCGAACGCATGGGCCGAGAACGAGATGGCCAACAGGGCCAGGATTCGACGAGGGAAGAAATGCCTGGTTGCCATATGAAGACCCTCCACGACGAGATGTACGTCAAGGTGGCTTCGACAGGAGTGTGTCAACAATGCCCTCCCGGTACTCCCCTCGTGCTCATGGCATGACAACGGGACCCACCCTCAGGGCAGGAGACATCGCCCTGGAGGGTGGGTCCCAGATGACGGAGTTACACGTTCCGGTTCGAGTGACCGCCGTTCACGTCGCGCGGAACGTTTCCTGAGCCGGCTCAGGTGCCGTGGATGAGCCGCCAGGCGAGCTCCGGGTCGAACTGGCCCGCGGGCGTCCCCGGGGCGATGCCGCACTGGCCATCCGAGTCGCCGGGGACCTTCACCCACAGCAGCAACTCCGCGCCACCGCCCGCCTGCGTCGGAGTCCCCAGCTTGCGTCCGGCCGGGTTGCACCACTCCCCGTTGGAGCCATTGCCGTTGCGGCTGGTGTCCACCGCGAAGGGCCGGGTGTAGCCGTAGCGGCTGGACAGGGCGGCGTTGACCGCGTTGCCGTAGGTGACCGTCTCGGACGTGGTGTAGAAGTTGGAGACGTTGGCCACGAAGCCCCGGATGTTGCCCACCCCGGCCGACTGCAGCCGCTGCGCCATGGTGTCGGGTGCAATCCACCGCGCGTTGCCTCCGTCCATGTAGGCCCACGTGTTGGGCGCGCGATCGCGCAGTTGCTCGGTGGCGTAGCGCAGCAGATCCAACCGGGTCTGCCGGTCCCAGTCGCTCGGCAGGCAGTCGAGTTGGGCCAGTGCATCCGGCTCGATGAGCACGATGGCGGGACGGGCACCGAGGCCCGAGACGAAAGCGGAGATCCACGAGCGGTAGGCATCGGGAGAGCCCGCGCCGCCGCCCGAGTGACTGCCGCAGTCACGGCCGGGGATGTTGTAGGCCACCAGGGTGAGCGAGATGTCGTCGAGCCGGACGGTAAGGGCACCACGGCCGCCCAACTGGAAGGTCACCTGCCCCTGAGCGGAGCTCACGGACGAGGTGAAGGGGAACGAATAGCGCCGCGACGTGCCGTCGAGCGCGACCTGCTTGCTCAGGGTGGCCGTGTAGGGGGCGCTGTCCAGTTGCACCGTGGTGAGGATGCTCACGCTCGCCGAGGCGGAGGCGGTGAAGGACAGGGTGTACGTCTGGCCGCTCACCAGCGGGAGTCCACTCTGTCCAGCCATCGCGCCCCAGGCGTTGGTGGTGCCGCTGGCGGCGTCGAGCCGCCACAGGCCGTTCTCGACTCAGGCGCTCTGCACGCCCGGTGCCGTGGAGACCTTGAACACCAGGTGCAGCCGGGCATGACCGTTGGCGGGCAGCTCGACCTTCCATGTGCAGAAGCCGTTCTCGTCGAGCACCGGCACGCCGCTGGTCTTCTCGCGGTCCAACTCCACCTTCACGTGCTCGATCTCCGACACGGGCAGGCGCTCGGAGACCGCCACGGAGCGCGCGCTCCCCGACAGGTTGGAGAGGTAGAGGGTGAGCCGCATCGTGGTCTCGTTCCACTTGCTCACCGGGTGGAGCTCGCTCTCCCGCTTCGCCTCGCGCTGGATGCGGATGGACTCCTCCGGGCCGAAGCTCAGCTCGAACTTCTCCTGGGGCGCCACGAACAGCGTCTGGGTCCAGCCCACGAAGCCGTTCTCCTGCAGCAGCTCCACCGGCCCCGCCAGCACCGGGTTGGGCGAGGTGTTGCGCGCCACCGCCCGCAGGAACACCTGCGTCTCCAGCTCCGGGAAGGCCACGAGCGACGACTCCGCCTCGGCCTCGAAGGTGAAGAGCGGAATGATGTGGGGCCTCCCATCCGAGACGATGGTGTTCCGTCCGGGCGCCCTCAGGTTGCGCGTCTCCCCGCCATCATCCACGCCGGGCAGATCCAGGGCGGAGGGTGCCGCCGGAGCGGCCCCGCCCGAGGCAGGCGAACTGCCCAGTCCGGCCTTCTGCACCTGGACCTGCCGGGCCTGCACCACCACCGTCTCGCTCTTCTTCTTCACGGTGAGCAGGTCCGCCTGCAGCAGGGGCGGCTCGATGCCCAGCGAGGAGCGCGCCGTGGAGAAGCGCAGCTCCGCCTCCTTCCAGTCCTCGCCGGTGTCCTGCCAGACCGCGGCGGACGAGGCGAAGAGGATCCGCTTCCCCTCCAGCAGGCGCGCCGAGTGCAGCGGCCGCCACAGGGCGTTGGGCACCACGTAGTGGATGCGGACCTCCACCTCGCCCTCGGCCTCGGCGAGCACGTCCACCTCCAGCCAGCCCACCACCTGCTGGTCCACGCGAGCCATCGCCTGACGCTGGCGCGTCACGGCGGCGATCTCCTCGGCCAGCCGCTCCGCGGTGAAGGTGGCCTTCAGCGCCGCCTCGCGCAGCTGGCGGGCCTTGCGGAACAGGGAATCGAACGTGTCCTGCCACTGGGCCGCGGCACCCATGCCCCACCCCGCGTCCTCGGGAATCTCCGAGGCGCCGAGCACCAGCATCCGCTGGACGCGATCGAAGCGAGCACGGGCGCGGGCCTGGTCCTCCAGCACCTGCTCGCGCTCGCGCCGCAGGGCCTCGATGCGCTCCTCGAGCACCCGCGCCGCCTCGGGCTTGTCCGCCATCCGGATGCGCAGGCTGCGGCGGACGCGCACGTCCGCCACACGGGCCCGTCCGGAGATGACCTCGGCGCGCAGGGACACGTCCTGCATCACCGGAGCCACGCCCTGGACCACGACGCGGTTCTGCCCCGCGCGCACGCGCACCGTGCCGCCGCGAGTCACCTGCGCCCGATCCTCCAGCAACGTCACGACGCGCACCGGCGCGTCCAGGACGGGAGCCGCCTCGGGGAAGGCGGGCTCGTAGCGCTCCACACCCAGGGTCTGGATGGCCGTGCTCATGTCAGGCCTCCCGGCGGTTGCCGCCGTTGAGCTCGTTGTTGGCATACAGCTTCACCACGTACCGGGCGGACAGCTTGCTCGTCCCGTTGGCGGGGACGGTGAGGCGCCAGCGGCGTCCTCCCTCGAGCACACTGCCACGCTCCTCCTGCGCATAGGGCTCCCACGCGGGGGTGACGGTGCTCTCCTCGACCACCACCTCCGCGTTCGGCGCGGGCTGGGGAATGCGCTCGCGGACCTCGCAGACGATCTCCCGGTCCAGGTTGTTGACGAGGTCGATGAGGATGTCGTGCCACAGCTCCGTCGTCGCGACGATCTTCTCGCCGCTGCGGGCCTCGCTGAAGCGGGTGTTGCGCGCGCAGCGGATGGCCTGCTCCACGCCCAGGCCCAGCTTGAACTCGCCACGCGGGGGCACCGAGGGCAGCGTGGTGGAGAGCACATACTCGCCGCCCACGTAGACCTCGGCCGGGCCCGGCAGCATGGGAGCGGACAGCGGGTTCGTCACCTGCGCCTGGCGGTAGACGTTGCTGTCCTCGCGCGGGACGGCCACGTAGAGGACACTGGACTCGCCGGTGCGCGTGCCCACGGCCACGGAGTGGAAGGTGTTGTCGGACGGGACGTCCACCGTGGCATCGGCCGTGTAGCTGAAGTCGAAGTGGCCACTGGCCGCCCGGACGTCCGAGGTGCCGGCCGGAAGCCCCTGGTGGGCCGCGGCGAGGGCACGCCGCTCGGCCTCCTCCACCGCGGACATGACATCGAAATTCACCTCCACCTGGAACCGGGACAGCGACTCCAGATAGAAGCGCCGCGCGTCGACGGGCTGGAGCCGGTTGCGCATGCTATCGGCCGGCGAAGAGAGCCGCAGGTGGGTGAAGACCACCGCCTCCAGGCCGGCCTGCGAGGGGCCCCCACCACCGCTCGCGGGACCCCCCGGACCCCCGCGCGACACGCCCTTGGAGCGCGCGGGAGCAGGGCGGGCGGCCATGGGCGCGGGAGCCGGCGGAGGTGCCATGGGGTAGGCCGGCTCGTCCATCGCCGCCACCTCCCCCTCATCCGCGGAGACCTCGCTGTACACGGCCGACCTCTCGGCCATGACCATGTCATCGTCCAGTGCGTCGAGGCTCGGGCGCGAGACCTTCTTGCTCCGCCTCCGCTCCTCGCGTTGCTCGATGACGTCACTCACTCCGCCGAAGACGACGCCCTCCTCCAGATCCGAGGGGGCCGCCAGCGCGGGCGGCGAGTACGACGGCATGAACGGCGCCTGGACGGTCAAGGACTGGCGGTCGCGGTCATAGTCGGAGAAGAGCGCGGTGGCGCCCTTCGGGGGCGGGCGGAAACCGGCGCGAGCGGGCAACGGAGGCTGGGCGCGGCCGATGCGGATGGAGGACAGCTCCGGCAGCTCCGTCCAGCTCATGGGGGCGGCGGTGGAGAGCACCAGCTTCACGCCGCGCCAGTCCTCTCCCGAGTCCTGGCAGATGAGGGCACGCGTGACCAGCTCCGCCTGCCGGCAGTCCCGCGACAGGCGGCACTGGTAGGAGGGAACCCAGCGGGCGCCGGGGATGAAATACTCGAGGGAGAGCTCCGCGCGCCGGAGCTCGCCGCCTGCGTGGCGCAGCTGCACGTGGACGGACTTGTGGAGCTCCCGCGCGGTCACCTCGCGCGCGGTGGAGGCCCTCGCCATCCGGGCCTCGAGGTCGGCCACGTCCTCCCTCAGCTTGCGGAGCTGCTCGCGCAGGGCACGCGCCTCCACGAGGCGGGACTGCACCCCGTCCTGGGAGAACTGCTCCAGGGCGAGCCGTGCGCCCAGGGGAGCGGGCGGCGGGGGCTTGCCCTCCTCCGGCTCCGGACGCTCCGGCACGGGGATGCCGGCGAGGATGGACATCTCCCAATCGAGCTGCCGCAGCTGGCTCTCCACGGTCCGCACCTGCTGGCGCAGGGAGCGCAGCGCGGCCTCGTCCACCGTGTCCAGGGGGGCTTCCCGGGGAGGGATCCACAACCCCACGCGCACGTTGGTGGCGGAAAGGTCCGCCTGGGGATTGTCCGTGGACAGCACGCGCACGCGCACGGTGGCGTCGAACAGGGACAGCGGCAGCCGGGGGATCTCCAGCACCGTGGGCGGCTTGCCCCCGGGACAGTCCAGCGAGAGCAACCGGGTTACCCGCGCGCCCTGATGGTAGAGCGTCACGGTGTCGAGGCGGGACTCCACGATGGACATGCACCCTCCCGAAATACGTTGCGCGGCACGCTAGAACGCGGCTCCTCGACCGAGCAAGGCTCCAGGACGTTCCCCTGGCTGCTTCCCACCCGCTCCTTCCGCTCCGGCGGGCGAGGTAGACTCGCGGGCACATGCGACGTCTCCTTGCCTTCCTCCGCGATCATGAGCCCGGAATGGTCGTGGCGTGGGTGCTCTCCACCCTCGGCCTGGGTGTGGTGGGGCTCCGCGACTACCTGGGAGATCCCCTCTTCGGTGCCTCGGACCTGCTCTACCAGTCGGTGCAGCTCTTCGTGCTGCAGCTCCAGGTGCTGCCGGGCAGGACGCCCTGGACGCTCGACGTGGCCCGCTGGTCCTCCGCGGCCGTGTCCTTCTACGCGGTGCTGCGCGCCGGCTCCGTGCTCTTCGCGGGCGAGCTCGAGCGGCTGAGGCTGCGCCGGCTCTCCGGCCATGTGGTGGTGTGCGGCCTGGGGCGCAAGGGGCACCAACTCGCCCAGGACCTGCTGTCCCGGGGCGAGCGGGTCGTCATCATCGAGAAGGACGAGGAGAACGACTCCCTGCTCGCGGCGCGGGAGTCGGGCGCGCTCGTGCTGCTGAGCGCGGCGGCCGACGAGGCCATCCTCCGTCAGGCCCGCGTGGCCCAGGCCGCGCTCCTGTTCGCGGTCACCGGCGATGATGGCGCGAACATCGAGACAGCCCTCGCCGCGCGCCGGCTCGTGCGAGAGCAGGCCCCCGGACGCACCACGCCCCTGCGTGTCCTCGCCCACGTGGGAGATCTCCAGCTGTGCGGGCTCATCCGCGCCTCGAAGGTGCTGACGGGCCCGGAGCCAGTGGAGGCCCAGCCCTTCAACATCCACGAGGCGGCGGCCCGTGTGCTGCTGCGCGACCACCCGCTGGACCGGGAGCGGGTGGGGCCTGGAGACCCGCGCTTCGTGCACCTGTGCGTGGTGGGGTTCGGGCAGATGGGAGAAAGCGTGGCGCTGCAGGCCGCCCGCCTGACGCACCTGGCCAACGGCTCCCGCCTGCGGGTGACGATCGTCGACCGGAAGGCCGAGGAGCGGCGGCAGCGGTTCCTCGGCAGGTGCCCGGGGTTCACCGAGGTGGCGGACCTGGACGTGCTCGAGGGCGACGTGGAGTACGCCGAGGTGCTCACGCGCCTGGAGGCGTGGGGACAGGATCCGCACCGGCTCCTGGACATCGTGGTGTGCTTCGACGACGACCGCCGCGGCCTAGCCTGTGGACTGACGCTGGTGGAGCGGCTGCGCGGACGGCGGGTGCCGGTGCGGGTGCGCATGTCGCACGAGGCGGGGATGTCGGCCCTGGTGCAGGGCGCGGGCGAGGGCCGCTGGAACGGACGGATCAGCGTCTTCGGGATGATCGACCGGCTGTGCAACCGCGAGAGCATCCTGGGCGAGACGTTGGATCTGCTCGCGCGCACGGCGCACACGGACTACCTGCGGCGCAAGCTGGCGGAGGGAGAAGTCCTGGGGGCGCGTGCCTCCCTGAGGGAGTGGCCCGAGCTCGACGAGTTCTTCCGCGAGTCGAACCGTCAACAGGCGGACCACATCCCCGTCAAGCTGCGAGCCGTGGGGTGCGGGCTCGAACCCGCCTCATCGAGCACGGAAGGGTTCGCCTTCACCCCCGACGAGGTGGAGCTGTTGGCGCGCATGGAGCACGACCGCTGGTGCGCGCGGTACCTGCTCGATGGGTGGCGCAAGGGCCCTCGAGATGACGTGGCGAAGACGCACCCGTGCATCGTTCCGTGGGCCGAGCTCGAGGAGACGTACCGGGACAACGACCGGGCCGCGATCCGGCAGATTCCCGAGCTGCTCGCGCTCATCGGCCAGCGCCTCGTCCGGGAGGACTCGGAGGAAGCGAGGCCGCGGCGCGCGGGATGACGCAGCGGACCGGCCAGACCTCGCGCGGAGAGGAAGGCCCGCGAGGCCCGGCCGGAAGTCCGTGGCTCAGCGCGTCAGCTCACGCACCGCGTGACCCAGCTCGGGGAGGATGAGCTTGCGCAGCGCGAGCCGCACCGCCTTCGGCGAGCCCGGGAGCGAGAAGAGGATCATCCCCTGGTACGTCCCCGCGGTGGCCCGCGACATCATCGCCGCGCTGCCGATCTCCTGGAAGGACAGCATCCGGAACAGCTCGCCGAAGCCGGGCAGTGTCTTCTCGAAGAGGCCCTGCAGCGTCTCCACCGTGCTGTCCCGGCGGCCGATGCCCGTTCCGCCGTTGAAGATGACGGCCCGCGCACCGGACTCCTGCGCCTCCTTCAGCATGGCGCGGATGGACTCGGGCTCGTCCTTGATGACGCGGTAGCCGCTCACCGAATGGCCCTCGGCCTCCAGCAGCTCGCGCAGCACCCGCCCGCTCTCGTCCTTCGACTCGTCGCGGCTGTCCGAGCACGTCACCACGAACGTGCTCACGTGCACCGGCGCGTGCGCCTTGTGCTCCGCCACCGGCCCGGAGCCGTGCTCGTGTCCGTGGGAGTGGTCATGGCCGTGGTCGTGGCCATGCTCGTGCCCGTGGGGGTGATGGTGATGCCCGTGACCATGCCCGTGGTCATGGTCGTGATCGTGTCCCTCGTGTCCCATGGCGAGCCTCCTACACGTCCTGGTCGGGCAACTCGACGACCAACTGCCCTTCGGCGATCTCGACCTTCACGGTGGGCTGGTCATCGCACACGCCCGGCGAGGTCTCGTTCTTGCCGGTGTCCATGTCGAAGCCGACCTCGTGGCAGGGGCAGACGACCATGTTCCCCTCCAGGCGGCCCCCGGAGAGCAGACAGCCCGCGTGGTTGCACCAGTCATCGAGCCCCTTGTAGCGCCCGTTGATCCTGGCCACGCACAGGCTGCGCTTGCCCACCTCGTAGCCCCGCATCTCCTTTTCGGCGAAGTCCGCCGGTCCGAGCTTGATCTTCATCGACTCCGTCTCTCGTGGCTCACTGGAATGAACGACCCGAGCCCTTGTATCCCGGCCGGGGCCGGGCGGGGAGTGCTTGTATGTGAACCTCACGTTTCCGCTCGCCTGCACCCCCGTTCCAAGGGCATTACCTTCCCCCCTGTGACGCCTCCCGATAAAGCCGCCGTGGTCCAGGTCCTCCGGGACATCTCGCTCCTCCTCCAGATGAAGGGGGAGAACCCGTTCCGCAGCCGCGCATACGACACCGCCGCCGACCGCATCGCCGGGCTCTCCGACGACTTGGGGGCGCTCGTGCGCGAAGGCCGCCTGAAAGAGCTGCCGGGGATCGGCCAGGCGATCGCCGACAAGGTCTCCGAGCTGCTCACCACCGGTAAGCTCGCCTACTACGACACGCTGCGCGCCGAGTTCCCCCCCGGGGTCCTGGAGCTCGTCCAGGTGCCGGATCTGGGCCCGAAGAAGGCCCTGGCCCTGGCGCGCCAGCTGGGCGTGGACGGGGTGGACGCACTGGAGAAGGCCTGCCGCGAGGGCCGGGTGCGGAAGCTCTCGGGTTTCGGGGAGAAGAGCGAGGCGAAGATCCTCGCGGGCGTGGAGCTGTACCGGCGGACCCGGACGTCCCGGCGGCTGCTGGGAGACGTGATGCCCGTGGCCGAGCGGCTGCTCGAGTCCATCAAGGCCACGCCTGGCGTCATCCGCGCGAGCGTGGGAGGCAGCCTGCGCCGCCGCGCGGAGACGGTGGGAGACGTGGACCTCATCGCCTCGGCGCCGGATGCCAACGCGGTGTTCGACGCCTTCGCCCGTGCCCCCGAGGTGGCCCACATCATCGGCCGGGGCGAGAGCAAGTGCTCGGTGCGGTTGCACGAGAAGGATCTCCAGGTGGACCTGCGCGTCCTGCCGGACGAGGACTTCGCCACCGCCCTGCACCACTTCACCGGCTCCAAGGCCCACCACGTGCGGCTGCGGGGCATTGCCCATGACAAGGGGCTGAAGATCTCCGAGTGGGGCGTGCACCGCGCCGATGGCACCAAGCTGAGCGTGCCGGACGAGGCCGCGCTCTACGCGCTGCTCGGCATGCAGTACGTCCCGCCCGAGCTGCGCGAGGACACCGGGGAGATCGAGGCCGCGCTCGAGGGCCGGCTGCCCACGAACCTGGTCACGCTCGAGGACCTGCAGGGTGCCGTGCACGCGCACAGCACCTGGTCGGACGGGAAGAACTCGCTGGAGGAGATGGCGCGCGCGGCGCAGGCGTTGGGGCTGAAGTTCCTCACCGTCACCGAGCACAGCCAGGCGGCCATCTACGCCGGAGGCCTCAAGGAGGATGACCTGCGCCGCCAGTGGGACGAGATCGACCGCGTCAACGAGACGGTGAAGGGCCTCCGGCTGCTCAAGGGCATCGAGGTGGACATCCTGGAGAGCGGCGCCCTGGACTACTCGGACGGGGTGCTGGAGAAGCTGGAGGTGGTCATCGGCTCCGTCCACGTACGGCACAGCATGGACGAGGAGCAGATGACGCGCCGGCTGCTGGCGGCCTTCGACAATCCGCACCTGCACATCCTCGGACACCCCACCGGGCGGCTCATCCACAGCCGCGAGCCCTACCCCGTGCGCATGGAGGCGGTGCTCGACAAGGCCGCCGAGCGGGGCGTGGTGGTGGAGGTCAACGGCAAGCCGGAGCGGTTGGACCTGAAGACGGAGCACGTGCGCATGGCGCTCCAGCGCGGGGTGAAGCTGGTGGCGAGCTGCGATGCGCACAAGGTGTCGGACCTGGGCAACCTGGCCTTCGCCGTGGCCACCGCGCGCCGGGGCTGGGCGCGGAAGGAGGACCTCCTCAACACCCTCCCCGCCGAGCAGTTCGTCTCCACCCTCCGCAAACTGCGAGCCGCCTGAGGAGGGCCTGAGGCAGCGGGCGGCCCTACGGGTTGTACCCGGTCAACAACCCCGCCCGCTCCAGCAACGTGCGCACCTCGTCGGCCAGGGCGATGTGCGCCGGGTTGCCCACGGTGAAGCGCTCCGGGGTGAGGATGATGAGGGTCCCCTTGTCTTCTACGGATTCGACGCGCACGGGCTCTGGTAGAGGCGGCACCTCCCCACGGTTGCGTGAGAGATACATGAGCCAACCAGTGTAGGGCTTGCTCGCGGGCTCATCTCTCAGATCCTGGTAGGCTTTCGAGAAGACTCCACCATCAGCTGGCTCCCAGGCCAGGACCATCGCGCGAAGCACCTGAATCAGGACTTGCGTGGTGAGTACATGCTCGGCACCTGGTTCCTCCGCGGGCAGGTGGAGAAGACAATTGTTTGGAGGGGGAGTCACAGCAGAGCCACAACTGAGCGCCACCATCCCACCCTGCCCATCCTCCTTGTGCCCCGTCCAAGCACCGAAGCTGAACCCAAACGCCCCCTCATTGTATTTCCTGCTCATGAAGAATCGCAGGAACGTCTCGTAGGTGGGCTCGAACTGGAGTTGCAGCGCTTTTTTGATTGAGTTCGCCTGCTCGAACCAATTCGTGAAGAGGGAGTCACAATCCGAGAGGAGACGAAAGAAGGTCTCCGCGCGTCGTGCGCACTGCTCAGCAGACTCGCGACGCGCCGGCCAATAAGCCCCGGTGTAATAGGTCTCTCTCATGTCTATCGTACAGAACTAGGGTGGCGTGTGGACCACCTCTATACCTTCGACTCGTTCCTGCTTGAACAATCTCTTGAGAATGTCCACCATTCTGGCCTCGGCGACGTGCCAACGAATGCGGACACCCTTGGCCACCCGGAGTTGCCGCTGGGCCTGCCTGACGAGCCGCCTGGCGCCTCGGAAATACTTCCTGGCATTGAGGTCGGCATCGAAGTGCTTGTCGTAGCCCAGGCCCTTGGTCTCCGTCAGGATGCGCTGGTCCAGGTCGAAGCCGTCGAAGTCCGCCTTCTCGCCATTGCGCCATACCCGGTACACCCAGCCCGCGGGCGCTTTCGTCACCTTGTGCTGGAAGGCACGTGAGCGTGGCGACATCCGCTCGTTCTTGGGCACCCACTGCCCCGGTCCCCCCACCGGCGGCACCCA
Source organism: Archangium sp. (assembly GCF_057119385.1). Taxonomy (NCBI): domain Bacteria; kingdom Pseudomonadati; phylum Myxococcota; class Myxococcia; order Myxococcales; family Archangiaceae; genus Archangium; species Archangium sp. The sequence continues at coordinate 31,088 of NZ_DBNGVP010000070.1, forward strand.
GCCGCCACCTTGGCCCGAGCCCACCTTGGCCAGGTGCAGGCCCCAGGCGACGCTCACTCCCTGGCCCGCCACCGTCACGGCCCGCCCGGGCACCGCCACCAGCCGCAGCACCAGTTCGCCCTTCTTCGTCAGCGTCAGCAGGGGCACCGACAGCCGGCCGAGCTTCTCGCCCCACCCCACCGCCTTCACCGCCCCCGCCCCCGAGGTGCCCACCGTCAGCAGCGCGTTGGCCAGCAGCCGCGACATCTCACGCACCTGCTCGCCCCGCGGCCTCTGGCGGAAGGTCTCCCAATACTCGGGCGCATTCTGGAAGAGCACGCGCACCGCTCCCGGCAGTTGCGTCAGGCTCTCCAGGCTCTCGCCCGGGTGGAAGACGAGCCGGCACAGCCCCTCGAGCATGTCCCCCAGCGCCAGCCCCGCTCCTTCCAGCGCTGGCAGCACCACCCCGTCATCCGGCACATAGGGGCCCAGAGGCTTCGCACCCCGGGGCACCTCCAGCCCCGAGTCCACCGGCCACAGCTGCCCGTCCTCCACCGCGTAGAAGGGGCCCACCTCGTAGCGGCCCGCCCGCAGCGTGCCGTCCGGTTCCAGCCGCACTTCCCCCGCACGCTGCACGGCCTCGCCCGTCACCGCCCGCACCAGGTAGCCGTCCGGCCGCACCACCCTCAACCGGTGGAAGCGGTCCATGCGCGCGTGCAACTCCTCCCGCGTCACCGGACCCGCGCCCGTGGCCACCTCCAGCAGCAGGTGCGCCGCCATGCGCTGGCGGGGAAACTCCCCCAACCCCGCCTCCGCCTCCAGCAGGTGCGCCAACAGTTGTACCGCCTGCTCGGGAGACAGGGTGCTCCCGTCACTCAGCATCACCTCCTCGGGTACGCCCACCTGGTGCAGCAGGCCCCGGAAGTAGTCCAGGCTGAAGGGCACCGGGGCAGGGCGGCCGTCCCCCACACCATCGGGCCAACCCACCGGGACCCCACCTTCGTCCTCCAGCGGCGCGTCCTCCTCCCGCCTCGGGCGGCGCCCCCGCGAGCCGGACACGTCCCCAGGTGCGTCCGCCGTCACTATCGGGACGCCGAGTTCCTCCTCGACGCCGTCTTCCGGGTCGTCGTCCTCGTCGAGCGTGGGGGAGTCCTCTGGCTGTGCGGCGCTCCGGCTTGCCTCCGTACGCAAGGAAGGCGTCATGCGATGGGGGCGTGGGCTCGCCAGCAGCCCGGCCGGAGACGCACCCGTGGTGCATCCGCTCAGCACCCACAGGGCCAGCATGAGCACTCCCCAGGCGCAGCGCTCCCTCGCGCGGAAGGAGGCGTCAGAAGAACGCAGCGGCATGAGTGGGCGTGTCCAAAATCCAGGGCGGCATCTGCGAGAACGCGGTGCGTTGCGCAGGGTCGACATCGTTGCAGTGGTAGACGTCTACCAGTCACACCACAGCTTACCCACATTAACACACACCAGTGGTAGACGTCTACCACTCAAGCCCGCCAGAGCGGTTTCGTGCCCCACCGGCAGAAGGGCGCGCACCCTCCCAACTTGTGGTGGTCACCTCGCCTGGCCCCCCCTGGATGCTCTAGGCTCGCGGCGCCTTGCCGCGCCGACTGCTCCCGCTCGTCCTCGTCCTGCTCGCCACCCGGGTCTCCGCCTCGGAGCCGGAGCGCCCCTCGCGCGCCGATCTCCAGCGGGCGCTCGCCCAGTACGAACAATCCGTCGTCCGGGTGCGAGGCTCCCGGGCCGCCGGCCTCGGCATCATCGTGGGCACCGAGGGCCAGGTGCTCACCTCCGTGCGCCACGTCAACCTGGATGCCGCGCAGGTGGAGTACGGGGGGCGGACGCTGCCGGCCACGGTGGTGCTCGCCAACGCGTACCTGAAGGTGGCCGTCGTCGCCGCCCCCGCCGGCACCTACCCCGCCGCGGCCGTGAAGCCCAACACCGGAGACCTCACCGGCAAGTGGCTCATCGGCATCATCCCCGGCAGGGGCAAGCGCAAGGACACGCCGGCCTCGGCCCTCGCGCGCAAGGCGCCCGCGCCCTTCGTCGACGTGGACCTGGCGCTGCCCCCCGGCAGTCCCCTCTATGACGAGACGGGCCGGCTCGTCGCCGTGTCCGTCCAGCGCAAGGGACGCGGCTGCCGGGCCCTGTCGCTGGACGTCGTCCGGCAGCAGCTCGCCACGAAGGTGGCCCGCCCGTGAGCGTCTCCGCGGCCACGCCCTGGCGCCCCACCGCCGTGCAGGAGGTGCTGGGCCTGTGGGGCCTCGGCTTCCTGGGCATCATCGTCTCCTTCCTCCTCTTCGGAGGCTCCGGCGTGCCCAAGCTGGTGGCCACGGTGGGCTTCCTCTACCTGCCGCTCATCCCCATGCGCTGGCGCGGCGAGGACTACCGCGACTACGGCCTCTCCCTGCGCACCTGGCGCCAGGACGTGCGCCTCTTCCTCGTCATGAGCGCGGTGGTGTTCCCCCTCTTCTTCGGGGCCTTCGTCCTGTGGACGGAGGTGCTGCAACACCTGCCCGCGGAGCTGGCGCGCCTGCTGGCGCCCTTCCGGGGCTCGGCGCACTTCACCCCGCGGCTGCCGCCCCGCTTCGCCGAGTGGGTGGTGGATCAGCTCTTCGTGGTGGCCCTGCCCGAGGAGTTCTTCTACCGGGGCTACATGCAGGCCCGCCTGCGCGACGCCTGGCCGCACGGGCGGCGCTTGCTCGGCGTGCGGCTGGGCCCCGCCTTCTGGCTGACGGCGCTGCTCTTCGCGCTGGGCCACCTGGCCATCTTCCAGGTGTGGCGCCTGTCCGTCTTCTTCCCCGCCCTGCTCTTCGGCTGGATGCGCGAGCGCACCGGCAGCGTGGTGGGCGCCGCCCTCTTCCACGCCGCCGCCAACCTCTTCGTGCGCTTCCTCGAGGTGTCCTTCTTCGGCTTCTGACCCGGGCGTCAGGAGGCGGACGGAAGGTGGCGCACCCGCAGGTCCGCCTCCACCGTCAGCGTGGTGCCCTCGGCCAGCTCCACCCAGCCCGCCGGGCGCTTGAGGTGCGTGGCCACCACCACCGAGCGCCGGCGCCGGTGCGCCCCCATGGCCTGCAGGGTGTCCGGCATGTCGGGCGTGAGGCCGCACACCTCGCAGCGGTCCGTGCCCTCCAGGCGCGAGTAGTACACCGGCTGGCCACCCAGGCGCGTGGCCACCAGGACGTACCCATTGGTGGCGAAGAGGTTCACCGTGGAGGTGCGCGCGGCGCCCGCCCGGGCCGAGGCCTGCGACAGGCTCCTCGCCGTGTCCGCCAGCAGCCGGCCGGCCACCTCCGCCGGGAGCCTCGGGTCATCCCCGTGCCCCGTCTCCCACAGCCGCTTGAGGAAGAGCGCGAAGGCCACCTCGCTGTCCGTCTCCCCGCGCACCTGGCGCTTGAGGAAGTCCGGCACCTCGTCCAGCAGCCCGGCCCGGAGGCGGGCGAAGTCCTCCACCTGCCCCTGGTGCGCGAACAGCCAGCGCCGCGAGCGGAACGGCTGGGTGTTCTCCTCCAGCGACAGCCCCACCGGCAACCGCCGCCCGTGGAACAGGAGCGCCTCCGTCTCGTGCCGCGAAGCGAGCGATTCCAGGGTCAGGTCCGCGTCCCGGGGGAAGCGGCGCAGCAGGACGTCATCCTGCGCGTAGGCGCCGATGCCCACGGCGTTGGACCGCCCCTCCTCCCCCTGGAGCGCCACCTGCCCCTCCAGCCGATGCAGCTCGCACCGCACCAGGTTCGGGTCGGACGTCAGGACAGCCAGCGCGACGGACATGCGGAAAACCCCCTTGGTGCCTCTATAGATAATGACGCCCTCCAGGCCCCTCAACCCGGGTTGCCCCCCGCCGATACCCCAGCCAACCCCTTGAAAGGACTGAGGTTTACCCACACGGAACGTTTGACAGCCCAAGTGCGAGGTGACTAACATCCCGGCGCTTTCCAGAGGGTTGGGGATTCAACGCCCCTCCATGGCTACACCGGAGACGGAATGTCGGACGACATCGCGATCGGCATCGACCTGGGCACCTCCACCTCGTGTGTCTCCGTGGTGCAGGACGGTCAGCCGTTCGTCATCCCCAACGAGTGGGGTGAGACGACCCACGCCTCGTGCGTGTCCTTTCTCGAGGACGGCTCGGTGCTGGTGGGCAACGCGGCCAAGCGCAACATCATCACCAACCCCGAATGCACGGTGTACTCGGCCAAGCGCCTCATCGGGCGCTACTTCTTCTCCGACGAGGTGAAGAAGGCCCAGGCGGTGATGCCGTACCAGATCGTCGAGGGCGAGAACAACTCGGTGCGCATCGCGGTGCGGGGGCACGACTACTCGCTGCCGGAGATCTCCGCGCTGGTGCTCAAGGAGATGAAGGCCATCGCGGAGCAGTACCTGGGCCGAGAGGTGACGAAGGCGGCCATCACCGTGCCGGCCTACTTCAACGACAACCAGCGCCAGGCCACCAAGGACGCGGGCCGCATCGCCGGGCTGGAGGTGCTGCGCATCCTCAACGAGCCCACCGCGGCGGCGCTCGCCTACGGCTTTGGCCGCGAGGTGAGCCAGCGCGTGGTGGTGTACGACCTGGGCGGCGGCACCTTCGACGTCTCCATCCTGGAGATCGGCAAGGACGTCTTCGAGGTGCTGTCCACCGCCGGTGACACCTACCTGGGCGGCGACGACTTCGACGACCGCATCATGACGTGGCTGGCGGACGACTTCCTCAAGCGCACGCGGCTGGACCTGAGGCAGAACAAGTTCTGCCTGCAGATGCTCAAGGACGCGGCCGAGCGGGCGAAGATCGACGTGGGCAGCACGGGCCTGGCCGAGGTGAACTGCCAGGGCATCTGCCAGGACGCCAACGGCAACGTGTTGGACCTGACGGGCCGGCTCACGCAGGACCAGTTCAACCGGATGGTGATGGACCTGGTGCAGCGCACCTTCAAGGTGTGCGACGAGGCGCTGCAGTCCGCGCGCATGACGGCGGCGGACATCGACGCGGTCATCCTGGTGGGAGGCCCCACGCGCCTGCCCATCATCCGCAACTCGGTGCGCCACTACTTCCAGAAGGAGCCCAAGGAGGGCATCAATCCGGACCAGGTGGTGGCCATGGGCGCGGCGCTGCAGGCCAACGCGCTGCTGGACGCGGCCACCGAGACCTTCCTGGTGGACGTGACGCCGCTGTCGCTGCGGATTGGCACGGTGGGCGGCTACACGGAGAAGGTCATCGACAAGAACACGCCGGTGCCCATCGACCGCTCGAAGACGTTCACCACCAGCCGCGATGGCCAGGAGAAGGTGAAGATCCGCGTCTACCAGGGCGAGTCCAACCGCGCCGACGAGTGCGAGATGCTGGGTGAGTTCGAGTTCTCGGGCTTCCGCATCGGCTACCGGGGCGAGGTGAAGATCGACGTGACGTTCGAGATCAACACCGACGGCCTGGTGAACGTGTCGGCGACGGACCAGGAGACGGGGCAGAAGACGTCCACCACGCTGACCATGTCCTCGGGCATGTCCGAGGCGGACATCCAGGCTTCCATCCAGGCCAACAAGCAGATTCAACTCGCGGGGCATGGGGCGGATCTGCCCGCCGTGGCCACCAGTCGAGGGAGATAGACGAGCGCGATGTCCCAGCCTCCCCAGAACGGCGCCGGGAAGCCCCCCGCCCCTCCGGCAGAGACCCAGCCCGCGGCGCCGGGCTCGAGGACGGGTCCGTCGGCAGCCACCGCGCCCGCCGTGTCCCCCGCTCGCCCTCCGCCGCCCCCGGGTGCCACACCCGCCGCGGCTCCCGCCCGGCCTCCGGTAGCCGGAGCGCCCGCCCAACCTCCCGCTGCCGCGCGTCCGACCGCTCCCGGTGCACCCGCCGCGGCCTCCGGCGTCCGCCCGGCCACCGCCGGTGCACCCGCCGCGGCCTCTGGCGTCCGCCCGGCCACCCCCGGTGTACCCGCGACGCCCGGCACGCCCGCGGCGGCCCGTCCCGCCTCGGCCCCCGGCGCACCCACGGCGCCTGCAGCGGCACGGCCACCTTCGTCCCCGGGCGCTCCCGCCGCCACCTCCGGAGCCCGTCCGGCCGTGCCTCCGGGTGCGCCCGCTGCCCCGGGTGTGCCTCCCGCCACGCCGCCGCGTCCTCCGGGGACGCCCTCGGCGACGCGCCCCTCCGCCACTGGAATTCCGAGCGTGGCGTCCGTTCGGCCACCGCCTCCTCCTGGTACGCCCCCCGCGCCCCCGGCGGCGGCCAGCGCGCCCCCGCCTCCGCCCGCCGCGGCCTCGCAGTCCCGCGCGCAGCCGCCCACGCTGGCGCCCGGGGCCGTGCCTCCACCGCCTCCCGTGAGCACCACGCCGGGCTCGGGGCCACGTCCCGCCGTGCGGCCCACCACCTCGCTGCCGGCCGTGGCGCCCGCGGGGACCACACCCGCCGCGCGGCCTCCGTCCGGAGCCGGCCCGGTGCGTCCACCACCGCCGCCTCCCGCCGCGCTCCAGCCGCCTCCTCCGCCCGTGGCGCCGGCCATCGCGCCGCTCGTGCCCCCGGTGGCTCCGGCCATCCCGCCCGCGCCGCCCGCCGCCGCCATCCAGCCCCCTCCCCCGCCGCCCGCCGCGGCCGGGAAGACCCTGGACATCGACCCGAGCCAGATGACCGAGCTCTGGGATCGCTGCGCCCGGTTGGATCAGATGGACTACTTCGAGGTCCTCATGGTGGACCGCGCGGCCGCCCCGGCGGACATCAAGAAGGCCTTCTACCGCGAGAGCCGCACCTACCACCCGGACCGCTTCTTCCACCTGGACAACAAGGAGCTGAAGGACCGGGTGCACGACCTCTACAAGCGCGTCACCGAGGCCTACTACGTGCTCCGGGACGACGCGAAGCGCCGGCAGTACACGGCGAACATCTCGGGGCCGGAGCGGGCCCAGAAGCTGCGCTTCACCGAGTCCTCCGAGGCCGAGACGCGTGCCGCCTCCAAGCGCCAGGTGGAGGAGCAGATCGGCGTGCACCCCAAGGGGCGGCAGTTCTACCAGACGGGCGCGGCGGACGCGGACGCGGGCCGCTGGGCCTCGGCCGAGCGCAACCTGAAGATGGCGCTCACCTATGAGCCAGCCAACACCCGCTACAAGGAGAAGCTCGCCGAGGTGCAGAAGGTGCTACTGGAAGAGTCACGCAAGCAGGGCGACGCCTTCAAGATCCGCTGACACGAAACGGGGGAGCGCGTGACCATCGACCTGATCATCCTGGGGCTGGTGCTGCTCTTCGCGGTGGCGGGAGCCATCAGCGGAGGGGCGAAGCAGATCGCCAACCTGGTGGCGCTGGCGGTGGCCTGGTACGTGTCGCGCAAGCTGGGCACGTACGTGGGGCCCAGGATGGCGGCGGCCCTGGGTGGCGCGCCGCTGCTCATCGGAACGGTCGCCGGGACGATGGTGGTGTTCATCACCGTGCTGGTGGCGGTCCGCTACGCCCTCACCTACTTCCTGCAGCGGCTCTTCGGCGGGCCGGATCCGGACAAGCGGGGCGTGGACAGCGCCCTCGGCTTCGTGCTCGGCGGGGCGAAGGTGGCGCTCATCACCTACGTGGTGCTCAGCGCGCTCGTCTTCGCCGAGCAGTACATCATCGTCGCGGGCAAGCGCATGGGCGTGTCGCCCAGGGACTCGGTGTCCTTCGGCCTGGCGCGCCGCTACAACCTCTTCGAGATGACGCAGTTCGCCGCGGTGAAGGACATGGTCGCGGTGGCCAGGGTGTCCGGCAACCCGGAGAGCGCCCGTCGCATGGCGAACGATCCGGCCTTCAAGTCGCTGAAGCAGGACCCGCGCTTCCAGCGGGCCCTCTCCGACAAGAACCTGCGCGAGGCGCTGGAGAAGGGCGACACGCAGGCGGCGCTGCGCAGCAACCTCGTCCTCCAGCTCCTGCAGGACCCCCAGTTCGTGGCCCGGCTGGGGGCCGCCGCCCGGGCGTCCGAGCGCGGCCCGTAGCCAGGCAAGGGCTCAGGCGCCCAGCCCGGCGCTCGCCTCCAGGCCGGCCAGGCGGGTGCGGACGAAGCCCTGGTCCACGGTGACCTGGCGGCGGCGGTGCTCGGGGGCCTCGAACATCACGTCCGACATCACGTGCTCGAGGATGGAGCGCAGGCCGCGCGCCCCCAGGCCCTTGTCGATGGAGAAGCGCACCACCTCGCGCAGGGCGTCGTCGGTGAGCTCCAGCTCGATGCCGTCCAGCCCCAGCAGCTCGCGGTACTCGCGGACAATGGAGTCCGGGGGCTCGGTGAGCACGCGCAGCAGCTCCGGCTCGCCGAGCAGCTCCAGCTGCACCACCACGGGCAGGCGGCCGAGGAACTCGGCGAGCATGCCGAAGTCCACCAGCTGCCTGGTGGTGACGCGCCGGCGCACCTTCTGGAGGTCCTGGGCGCCGAAGCCCATGGGCCGGGTGTCCACGTTGCCGCCGTACTCGTGCAGGTCCGAGAACGTCCCCGCGCAGATGAACAGGATGTCCCGGGTGTCGATGGGCACGAAGTCCCCGCGGTTGAACGTCTGCGTGACATTCATGGGGACGAAGACCTCGCGTCCCTCCAGCAGCTTGAGCAGGGCCTGCTGGACGCCCTCGCCGCCGATGTCGCGGCTGCCGGCCCCGTTGCGCGCGCCCTGCGAGCGCCGGGCGATCTTGTCCACCTCGTCGATGAAGATGATGCCCCGCTGCGTGTCCTCCACCGAGTGGTTGGCCTTGAAGAGCAGGTCCGCCACCATCACCTCCACGTCCTTGCCGTAGTAGCCGGCCTCCGTGTACTCGGTGGCGTCCACGGTGGTGAACGGGACGGAGAGGATCTCCGCCAGGTTGCGGGCGATGTGCGTCTTGCCGCTCCCGGTGGGCCCGATGAGCAGGATGTTGCTCTTCTTGAGCAGCGAGGTGCGCCGCAGCCGGCGCGCCTGGATGCGCTTGAGATGATTGTGGGCAGCGATGGCCACGGCCCGCTTGGCCGCCTCCTGGCCGATGACGAACCTGTCCAAACGCTCGTAGATTTCCCTCGGGGTCATCAACGGCGAGTCCCTGCGTGCGGACGACTCCATGTACCCTCCCCTTGGCTCCATGCGGGCTCCCGGACCTCCTCTGGGGAAGGGTAGGAATCCGCTGGGAGACAGCCCACTCATTGCGCTGGGAAGGGGGCCTGCCCCCACGTCTGGCCGGCCGCCCCTCAACCAGGAGTTGAACCCCGGGGAGTTTCCCGATACTTCCCGCGCTGTCCGCTGTTGGACACCGTCCCACCCCTAGACCGGGAGATCAGGAACGCCGATGCCGCCCATCACTCCTCAGCACCGCTGGACCCTCGCCGATGCCCAGGACACCTACGGCATCCGGAACTGGGGCGCCCCCTACTTCGGCGTCAACGAGAAGGGGCACGTGTGTGTCCATCCGGATGGCCCCACGGCCCCGAACATGGACCTGAAGGAGCTGGTGGACGAGGTCCGCCGCCGTGGCATCGGCCTGCCGTTGCTCATCCGCTTCACGGACGTGCTGCGCCACCGCGTGGTGCACCTCAACCAGGCGTTCCGCAAGGCCATCTCCGAGCACAACTACAAGGGCGTCTACCAGGGCGTCTACCCCATCAAGGTCAACCAGCACCGGTACGTGGCGGAGACCATCGTCGAGACCGGCAAGCAGTTCGGCTACGGCCTGGAGGCCGGGAGCAAGCCGGAGCTGCTCGCGGTGATGGCGCTGTTGGATCAGGAAGACGCGCTCGTCATCTGCAACGGCTACAAGGACGAGGAGTACGTCGAGACGGCGCTGCGCTTCAGCCGCCTGGGCCGCAAGGTGGTTCTGGTGGTGGAGAAGCCCTCGGAGCTGCCCCTCATCGCCGAGGTGGCGCGCAAGACGGGGATTGCCCCGCGCATCGGCATGCGCGTGAAGCTGTCCTCGCGAGGCGCGGGCAAGTGGGAGGCCTCGGGCGGAGACCGCTCGAAGTTCGGCCTGTCCTCCTCGGAGCTGATGAGCGCCATCGGCTTCCTGAAGGAGACGGGGCTGCTCTCCTCCTTCGAGCTGCTGCACTTCCACCTGGGCAGCCAGATCTCCAACATCCGCAACGTGAAGAACGCGCTGCGCGAGGTGGGCCGCTTCTTCGTGGAGGTGGCGCGCCAGGGGGCCCCGCTGAAGTACCTGGACGTGGGCGGCGGCCTGGGCGTGGACTACGACGGCTCGCAGACGAACTTCACCTCGTCCATGAACTACACGACGGAGGAGTACGCCAACGACGTGGTGTTCGCGGTGATGGAGGCGTGTGACTCGGCGGGCGTGCAGCACCCCACCCTGGTGTCCGAGTCGGGCCGCGCCATCGTGGCGCACCACGCCGTGCTGGTGGTGGACGTGCTGGGCACCAGCGAGTTCGATCCCGTGAGCGTGCCGGAGAAGACGGACGACAAGGCGCCCTCGGTGGTGCGCAACCTGCTGTCCACCTTCAAGGAAGTGACGAACAAGAACCTGCTCGAGGCCTACCACGACGCCCAGGACTACAAGGAGGAGACGCTCACGCTCTTCTCCCTGGGTCACCTGTCGCTCGAGCAGCGCGTGATGGCCGAGAACATCTTCTGGGCCCTCTGCCACAAGATCATGCGCATCGCCGGCGAGTCGGGGGAGATTCCCGAGGAGCTCGAGGCGTTGGAGAAGCAGCTGTCGGACACCTACTTCTGCAACTTCTCGGTGTTCCAGTCGCTGCCGGACTCGTGGGCCATTGATCAGCTCTTCCCGATCATGCCCATCCACCGGCTGAACGAGCGGCCGTCGCGGCGCGCGGTGCTGGCGGACATCACGTGCGACTCGGACGGGAAGATCGATCACTTCATCGACAAGCGCGAGGTGAAGGACGCGCTCGAGCTGCACCCGCTCAACAACGACGACTACTACCTGGGCATCTTCCTGGTGGGCGCGTACCAGGAGATTCTGGGAGACCTGCACAACCTCTTCGGTGACACGCACGCGGTGCAGGTGTCGCTGGGGCCCAACGGCGGCTACCTGATCGACCACGTGGTGGAGGGCGATACGGTGACCGAGGTGCTCAACTACGTGAGCTACAACAAGGACGACCTGGTGGCGAAGCTGCGCAAGTCCACCGAGGTGGCGCTGCGCAACGGCAAGCTGACGCTGGACGAGTCGCGCCAGCTGCTGCGCATGTACGAGGAAGGCCTGTCCGGCTACACGTACCTGGAGCGCGAGGTGGACGCGTCCTTCGTGGCCCAGCACGGGCAGCTGCGCCTGGTGGCCCAGGACAGCGGCACGGCCGGCAAGGCCCCCGTTCCGCCCACCGGCACCTGATCGCCCCACGGTAGAGCCAGGGATGTCCTGAAGCCCCGCGAGCGCCCCCAGGTGCCGCGGGGTCTTCTTTTTCCGGGGCCGGCAACTCCCCGCCGCATTCCTTGACTCGCCGCCTGTCCGCAGCACAGTGCGCCGCGTGTCACGGCAAGGGTTGAGGGTTGGAGTCAGTGTCGCGGCGGCCCTGTTCCTGGCGGCCTGCGTCTCGGTGCGGGGACGGCCCGCGGAAGGTCCTCTCGAGGAGGCCCAGGCCTATCTGCAGGCATGGGCCGGGGGCGACTTCGCCACCATGGGGCGGAGGGTGGCCGAACCACCCGCCAACTTCGTCGAGCGGCACCAGCGCTTCCGCGATGACCTGCGCATCCTCTCCTCGCGCTTCGAGCCCGGCCGTGTCGAGCGCGAGGCGGAGAGCGCCGTGGTCACCTTCCGCGCCACGCATGTGGTGCGCGGGCTGGGCGAGTGGGAAGTAAACGGCGCACTGCCCCTCGTGCGCCGCGAGGGACGCTGGTGGGTGCGCTGGACTCCGGCGGTGCTGCACCCCGAGCTGCGCGAGGGAGACCGATTCTCGCGCACGAGGACCCGCCTGGAACGGGCCGCCATCCTCGATGGAGACGGACTGCCCCTCACCCGCCAGGGCGAGGTCATCACCATCGGCGTCGAGCCCCGGCGCATCCAGAATCGCGCCGCCGTGGCCTCGGCGCTCCAGGCGCAGCTGGGCGTGGACCCGGCGCGGCTGGAGAAGCTGCTGAACGCGCCGGGCGTGGCACCCGAGCACTTCGTGGCCATCATCGACGTGCGGCCGGAGCGCTACCAGCAGGTGCGCCCGGCGCTGGCGCCCGTGCCGGGCATCTTCTTCCGCCGCAAGAGCGCCCGGCTCTCCCCGGCGGAGGGCTTCGCGGCCCACACCCTGGGCCGCGTGGGCGAGGTGACGGCCGAGCTGCTCCCACAGCTGGGCCCGACCTACCAGCCGGGAGACATCGTGGGCCTGTCAGGGCTGGAGCTGGCCTATGAGCATCAGCTCGGGGGAAGTCCCTCCGGGGAGGTGCGCCTCACCCGTCCTTCCGGCGAGGTGCGCGTCCTCGGCCGCTTCGAGGGGACGCCGGGCACACCGCTGCACACCACGCTGCGCCAGGAGGTGCAGTCCGCCGCGGAGGCCGCGCTCGAGGGGGTGGCCCAGCCGGCGGCGCTCGTCGCGGTGGATACGGGAACGGGCGCCATCCTGGCCATCGCGAGCCGGCCGCTCGAGCAGCCCCTTCACCGGGCCCTCACCGGCCGCTACCCGCCCGGCTCGACGTTCAAGGTCGTCACGGCGGAGGCACTGCTCGCGGCGGGGATGACCCCGGACTCCCCGGCGTCGTGCCCGCCAGTGGCGACCGTGAGCGGCAAGTCATTCCGCAACTTCGAGGGAGAGGCGTTCGGGAACACCCGCCTTCGCGTGGCCTTCGCCCACTCGTGCAACACCGCCTTCGTGCTGCTGGCCTCCGGACTCGAGGAGGGCGCGCTCGGAGAGGCGGCCCGCCGCTTCGGCTTCGACGTGGCCTACGACCCGGGACTCCCCTCCCCTGGCGCCTCGTTTCCCACGCCCCGGGACGAGGCCGAGCTGGCGGCGGCGGCCATCGGACAGGGACGCGTGCTGGCCACGCCGCTGCACATGGCCTCGGTGGCGGCGGCGGCCGAGTCGGGCCGGTGGCGCGCGCCCTACCTCGTCGCGGAGCTCGAGGACGGCCCGCGCGCCTCGCTGGCGGCCGGTACGCGTGTGCCCTTGCAGACGCTGATGCGCGCCGTCGTCACCGAGGGCTCTGGCCGGGCGGCGGCGGGCCTGCTGGGGCTCGCGGGCAAGACGGGCACCGCCGAGTTCGGAACCGGCACCCCGCTGCCCACACACGCGTGGTTCATCGGCTTCCGCAACGGCATCGCCTTCGCCGTGCTGGTCGAGGGCGGCGGCGTGGGCGGCCGTGTGGCCGTGCCCATCGCCGCGAAGTTCGCCGCGGCTTTGTGACTCCCGCCGCGGAGTTGCCTCTCCCTGTTACCCCGGCCTGGCCAGGGAAAGGGGGAACAGGGCCCGGTGCTGGATGTTGGGGTAATAGGCCGCCATGTAGATCTGGCCCCCTACCCTCACCCACGCCCATCCAGGCGGCTCGGACTGCGCCCTCCACCATGCGTCCGCCTCCTCAAGCGTCTCGAAAGAGGCCACGGGAACGGGCTGCTCTTTCTCCACGAGTTCTTCGAGGTACCACTTGAGAGCACGACTGCGTGGCAAGCGGCGGAGGTTCGTCTCGCGATCATAAACAACATCGTGAAACTCGTTCGCGATGAGTACGCTCGCGGGGTCCGGTGGATGGGGATGATTCGCGAGCCAGGCTTCCGCTGCCTCCCGGGTGTCAAACGATGCCACGACAAAGGGAGGATCGTTGGACTCCACCTGCTGCTGAAAGGCAGCGAATGCCTCCTGCTGTCCGGTTGATTCAATGTATTGAATCGCATCGAGGATGGCCTGACTTTGAGCTACCTCCTCAGCCAATTCCGGCTCACCGCGAACCTTCTCGAAGAAGCGCTTCGTCCCATCCATGCGCTCGCTCAGTTCCGAGGTTCCACCTCGACGAGGGAGGCCACGGGCGTCTGGTCTCTTGAAGAAGTCTTCGAAATCGTACCGCTGGCCGGTGGCGAAGATGAAGTCCAGAGCATCTCGCGCCAGACACAGAATTCGCTTCTGCTCGGAAGACTGGTCCGGACTCCAGCGCCTCCCGATCACAGGGTGTGCGTCCGCAAGATCAGAAAGAGTCGTCATGGTACCACCTGCGTAGGGGCATGCACGGATGGGTATCCGTAAGGCCCTTTTTCATGGGCGCTCCACCGCGTCAACACCCATCATGAAGGATACCCGGGAGCCATCAGCCGTGCTTCAGCGCGACCTCTGGACGAGGCGCGTCCGGCACCGCGAGCCGCTCCTCCAGCCGGCCGCGGATGTAGCCCACGTGCAGGCGCAAATCATAGAACTCGTCCATGTAGCTCAGCGGCACCTTCAAGCCGCCAATCTCATGCTCGAGCTGCTCGAGCAACAGCAGATCCTTCCGCATCTGCTCGACATCCGGCGCGCCGCGCAGCCGCTCGTCAATGACTCGCAACCGCGCATACCAGCGATAGATGCGCGAACGGATGCTCCACCGGTACACCGGAGGCGTCAGCCGCAACAGCGGCACCAGCACCACGAAGAGCGGAATGAGCAGCACCACGAACCGGTGGATGAGCGCCGCGAGCCAGAAAGGCAACATGCGCCGCAGGAAGTCCGGACCGTGCGTCAGGTAGTACCGCGCCTGCTCGTTGACGGGCAGCTCCGTGAGCGTGTCATTCGGAAACCTCCCGGGCTCGCTGAGCAGATCGCCGTTCCGGTGCGTCCGGACCGCCGCCTCGGTCAGCAACGCGACCACGGCCGGGTGCACGTCCTTGCGCGCCACCAGCACCGCCGCGGGCGCCACCAACTGCACGTCCCGCTCCGGGAGGTCTCGCACCAGGTCCAGCGACCCCCGATGCAGCGTCACCGGTGACAGGTACCGGAACCTGCGCGCGTAGGCATGCGCCTGCTCGAAGCTCATCAGCCGCACCCCGGGCATGTGCATCAGCTCGGAGATCAACGGCGCGGTGGGTCCCATGACGAACAGGGCCGCGTCCACCGAGCCCTCGCGCAGCGCCGCCACGGCCTTGTCCCCACCCAGGTCGGCCAGCGTCGTCCCAGCCTGCCCACCCACCACTCCGCCCGCGGCCAGCAACTCCAGCGCCAGCGCCCGCACACCGCTGCCCTCCGCACCCACCGCGATGCGTCTGCCCGCCAACTGGCCGAGCCGGTCGAGCTGCGCCTCACCCCGGTAGAACACCCACACCGGCTCCAGGTACAGGCTCGCCAGCGCGACCAGCTCCTTCCGCCGCTCCTTCTCCGCCGGAGCCGTGCCTCCCTGAACGATGGCGACATCGACACCAGAGCCCGGTGTGCCCAACAGCGCGTAGTTCTCGATGGAGCCGGCCGTCTCCCGGACGACGAGCTCGAGCCCTGCCTCCGCGAAGTGCTCGGCGTATTGCCGGGCCACCGCGTGGTACGCCCCACTCGCGGAACCCGTGGCGATGACGACCGTGTGCGGCGGAGCGGGCTCGACGAACTGCCACGCCACCGCCACCAACGCCGCCAGCACCACGGCCACCGCCGCGGCCCCGCGCATCATCTCCAGACGCGACTGTGCCCGAGGCTTCTCGTTTCGCTCTCCCTGCACGCCAGACCCTCCTTCGGCTCGGGTCATCCTGGTACGGCCTGGTCACCTGCTCTCGGGTCCCGGGCTGCGCTCCGAGGGAGAGTCCCCTCAGGGATGGATCGACGCGCTCTCGGGGCCTCTACTGCCACCCCTCCGACACGTTGTTGAGGTACAGCTCCCAATTCCCGTCGTTGAAGGCCTCTCCGATGAACCAACCACCAATGGGCCGGCCGTTCAGCAGCTGCTTCTCGTAGTTGTAGGAAAGCTGACGCCCACCGAGGAACATCCAGTTGTCGAGATCCCATAGATGCCAGCTCGTGGTGTAACGTCCAACGCTCCCAGGCCCGGGGTCATGGTACGTGACCGCAATCGAGACCCTGTACTGCCTGAAGTTCTCGAGCGCCGGGCCGTAGCTGTTCGAACCGAATACGCAATTCGGCAACCAGTGGCCGAAGGTGTGGTCTCCAGCGGCTTCAATCGCGATCGTGCTTGGAAGGGGCGGGGCGTTGCATTGCCACTCGGAACCAACGCCTGGGTGCTGGTGCGTGGGGTATCCGGAGACATTTCCAAGAATCACACCATGGCCTCGGAACGGGTATGGGACGGACTGGTAGACCGGCGAAGGGGTGTAGATGTCACCTCGAGCAAACGCCCCGAAGTGGCCTCCCGAGCCGAAATAGTTGACGGCCATGAAGTCGAACTGGAGGAAGTGCGTCGTCTTCCCGGGCGGCTGTACGGTCCCCGGACCTGTCGAGATGAGGATCTTCGCCCCACTGGGCGTTTTCTGGGATTGCCACGAGCCATACGCTCGCGAGGTCACCCAAGTAACGCCGTTGGTGTTGCTGGCCTTGTATTGCCACTGATACGGCGAGACTTGCGCAAGGGCGGGTTCGGCGGCTGCAAGACAACTGACGATGAGCAGAATCGCGCGGACAGGCGTCAGTCTGTGAGCGGCACGCTGGAGGAGAGAGCGGCCGCGCTCCGCGGCGTGAATCCAAACGTCGTTCATACGTCCCTTTCTTGTTTCGCGGCCAACCCCTTGGTTCACCACACACCGCGAAGGGGGAGGTCTACCAGAAGTGCGTGAGGGTTGTGGCGGCGCACTGGCAGAACAGACAGGACATGACGAGTCCTGGGCATTGCCTCCTGCAACGAAGTTGCAGCAGGGCTTTATTCTGTCCGGTGACCGTGAAAAGTCCACTGGCGCACGGGAACGCCTCGGCTCACCGCCGGTTGCCCGGCTGCTCTGGAGGCAACTTCCCGGAGGTCATGGCCGCTACTCGAGCTTCCAGTCGTCCAGGTACACGTCCATGGAGTCGGTGCGCAGGCCCGTCGTGCCCCAGGTCAGGCTCGTGTCGTGGGCCGTGAGCTGGAGCGCGCCGTCGACGAAGTACTGCAGCGTGTCGCCACTCACCGAGAGCTTCACGGTGTGCCACGTCCGCGTCTCCGGAGCCCCGAGCATCTTCTGCGCGAGCGTGGTGGAGACGCCGCCCAGCTTCTTCTTGATCGTGACCAGCCCGTCCTTCCGGTAGGACGCCACGTACAGGTCGTTCTCGGTCTGGTAGCGGGCGAAGACATGCAGCCCGGCCCACGCGGGAGCATCCGCCTGCCAGTCCTGGATGGAGGCGCGGTAGCTCGGAGCCGCGGTCTTCCAGCCCACCTTCTTGCCATCCACGTACAGCCGCGAGAGCGCCCGGAAGTTGGACGTGCTCGTCCACCCCTGGCGCCCCGTGCCCGCGGACTTCGACGCGAGGCACCCGGACGTCACCTCGACATGGGCCCGCTGGGACGAGTCGCTCGAGCACTCGACGAGCGCGCCCTCCGCATAGGCCTCGAAGTTCTCGCCAGCCCAGGGGCAGCTGCTCGCGGAGGTGCAGATGATGTAGTGGGAGTCGGGATAGAAGTCATAGGCGGTCTCCGGCGCGTCGGCCTCGTCCAACGCCTCCGTCCCCCCGCACGCTCCCGCCAACACCATCACACAGGCGGTCAACCCCAGAGCGATTGCACGACCCTTCATGGTGGCTTCTCCCTCTCCTCCATGAGGACGGCCCAGATCCGCCGCCATCCCAATAAAACGAATTAACGGGTAAAAAAGGGATCCCCGCAAGTTCCTGGCAGGAGACTCCTGGGAGATGGCCCCAGCTCCCTGGGGCACCTCACACCCGAGCCAGCGCCCGGTCGCTCGCTAGCCCGGCGACGGCTGAGCCTCCGGGGCCCGGGGCATGACCACTTGGAGGACCAGGGCCAGGACGACCACCAGCGCGCAGCCAATCACGTTGAACCAGAGGTAGCCGATCGCGCTGAACATGAAGAGGGCGATCACCGTCGTCTGCGAGACGAGCGCGGCGAAGAAGACGGCGTGGCCGCGGACGTGCTTGAAGAAGAAGGCCACCAGGAAGATGCCCAGCACCGTCCCGTAGAAGATGGAGCCGAGGATGTTGACCGCCTGGATGAGGTTGTCGAGCAGCGACGCGAAGCTCGCGAAGCCCACCGCGACCAGGCCCCAGAAGACGGTGAACAGCTTGGAGGCCACGAGCACCTGGCGATCCGACGCATCAGGGCGCACGAGCCGCCGGTAGAAATCGACCGTGGTCGTCGCACCGAGGGCGTTGAGCTCGCTGGCGATGGAGCTCATGGCCGCCGCCAGGATGACGGTGATGAGCAGCCCCACGAGCCCACTGGGCATCCAGTCCTTCACGAACGAGATGAAGATGTAGTCCGAGTCCTTGGTCTCCGTGCCCGGCAGCGCGCGAGCCACCACGGCCTTCGCCTCCTTGCGGACCGAGTCGGCCGTCTTCGCGGCGGCCCGGAGCCGCTCGCGCGCACTGTCCACGGCGGACGCATCACCGGCCTCGCGCGCGGCCAGGTAGCGGTCGGCCTCGGCGCGCTTGTCGGCCTGCACCTGAGCCCACTTCTGCTCGATGGCGGCGAACTCGCCCGCCTGCGCGGTCGCCTGTACCTTCGCGCGCAGCGGCTGGTTGAAGAGCAGCGGCGGCGCGTTGAACTGGTAGAACACGAAGACCAGGAGCCCGACGAAGAGGATGAGGAACTGCATCGGGATCTTCAGAACGCCGTTGAACAGCAGCCCGAGCCGGCTCTCCGCGATGGAGCGGCCCGTCAGGTAGCGGCCCACCTGGGACTGGTCCGTACCGAAGTACGACAGCGCCAGGAAGAACCCACCGGTGAGCCCGGACCAGATGTTGTAACGGTCCTGCATGTCGAGATCGAAGCTGACCACGTTCATGCGGCCGAGCGCTCCGGCGACATCCACGGCGCGGCCGAAGGACACGTGCTCGGGCAGCCGCCAGACGATGACGATGGCGGCCACGACCATGCCCCCGAGCATCACCACCATCTGCTGCTTCTGCGTCTGGCTGACGGCCTTGGAGCCACCCGTCACCGTGTAGACGATGACGAGCGCGCCAATGCCCACGATGGTCGGCTCGAGCGGCCAGCCGAGGACGGCCGAGAGGATGATGGCGGGCGCGTAGATGGTGATGCCGGACGCCAGCCCGCGCTGGACGAGGAAGAGGAAGGCGCCGAACAGGCGGGTCTTCAGATCGAAGCGCGACTCCAGGTACTCGTAGGCGGTGAGGACGTTCAGCCGGTAGTAGATGGGGATGAAGATGGCGCTGATGAGCACCATCGCGATCGGCATGCCGAAGTAGAACTGCACGAAGCGCATCCCGTCCTCGTAGGCTTGGCCCGGGACGGAGAGGAACGTGATGGCGCTGGCCTGCGTGGCCATGACGGACAGGCCGATGGTGGGCCAGCGCAAGTCCTGGGTGCCGCGCAGGAAGCCCTCGGCGGTGTTGCTCTCGCCGCGCGTGCGCCAGAGCCCCCAACCCACGATGGATGCCGTCGTCCCGATGAGGACCAGCCAGTCGAGCAGTGTCACGAATAGGCCCGGGTGAGCGCCCAGAACAGGGCGATGAAGAAGGCAAGAGTGCCCAGCACGACGAGGTAGATGTTGCGCCAGGACCCGAGCAGGGGTGGCGCGTCGTCGAGCTCGGGCCGCTGCGCGCGGGCCGGGGCCGTTTCAGGGGATTTCGAGGCGTCTGTCATTGGGCGAGGAGGTTCGCGAGCAGGCGGTAGGCACCGGGCACGCCCGCGGGAAGCTGGCGGAAGAACGCGATGCCCGTGTAGACGAAGGTTCCCTTGCCGTGACGGGCGACGAGGAGTCCACCCCGGAGCGGCTCCTCCCCCGGGTCGTTCATCGCGAACACGGGCTTGTAGCGCTCGTCCCACTTCGAGGCGAAGTAGAGCCCGCGCTCCTGGACCCAGCCCTCGAAGTCGGCGGCCGTGAGGCGGTTGGGTCCCTTCAGCAGCGGGAGGTTGGGATCCACGGGCGTCATCGCCGCGGTCTCGTCCGTCACGCGATCGCGGCCGAGCTCCAGGGGATAGGGCCCGAGCGAGGCGTTGAGCGGGCCCACGCGGCTGTTGGTGTTGTACTGCACGATGAGCCGCCCGCCCTGCTCCACGTAGCGCATGAGCCGCTCGTGGTGGAGGGCGAGGCGCTGATTGGCATTGAAGGCACGCACCCCGACCACGATGGCCTCGAAGCCCTCGAGCTTCTCGGAGGCCAGGCGCTCCTCGGGCAGCAGCGTCACCTCATAGCCAACGGCCGCGAGACTCTCCGCCACGCGGTCACCCGGGCCGGGGATGTAACCGATCCGCCGCACCTTCGTGGCCAGGGCGAAGGGCACCAGGGCCGCCTCGGAGGGCTGGCGCACGGTCTGCGGTGGAATGTGCTCGTGCGTCACCGAGCGGACCCGCCACGACTCGGAGCGGCCTCCGCTGTCGACGATGACCCGCAGCCGGCCCCGCTCGCTCGCGCCCTTGGGCGGAGTCACCTGGAAGCGGACCGTGCGCTCATCTCCGCGCGCGGCGAGCTTGAAGGGCACCTCGGCGGGTTCGGCACGCCAGCCCGCCGGAACCTCGAGCCGGACCTTCCCTTCCGCATCGGCCCGGCCCGCGGCCAGCACCACCGACACGGCCTGGGCCGCGCCGTTGGGGAACATCAGCACCTCCCGGTCGAGCGTCGCCGTGATGGCCGGGGCGATCTCGAACGCGCGGTACAGCTCGCCCCGCACCGGATCCGTCCACACGTAGACCACCGGCCGGACCACGGAGAAGCGCTTGCCGCCCACCTCGTAGAGGAAGGTCACCGACATCGCGGGCTCACCCTCGGGCCTGCCCACGAGCGCGCGGTCCTGCTCCTCCAGCGCATAGAGGCCACCGGCGACGGGCTTGCGCAGCCAGTAGGGCGTGGAGATGCGGGCCGTCTCCGGAATCGCCACCGTCCTGGACAGCTTGAACGGCTTGTTGCCGGCCAGCTCGGTACCGGCGGCCACGGACTCGCCGCCCGGCAGGGTCACGCCCACCAGCCGGAACGCCGCGGGCGAGCGGTTCAGCGCCACCAGGTTCAACGCCACCTGGCTGCCCGGCACGGCCATCGCCTCCGCCGCACGCGCCTCGAGGAACAGGCCCGCGCACGCGGCCATGAGCTCCTCGGTCTCCCGCAGCTTGAGGGCCTTCCACGGGTTGCTGTCCGGCAGCGCCGAGAGCGCCTCGTGGACGCGCAGGAGCGCCGGAACGCTCTTGTGGGGCGCGCGCGCATCGAACCCGTTCACCGCCTCGTCGATGGTCCGGACGACCTGCTCCGTGCCGCCCCACCGCCGCCACGACAGCTCGAGCCCCTCGAAGACATCGGACTTCGGCTGCGTTCCGGCCAGGGGCTTGAAGTACTCCAGCTGCGTTCCACGATCGGCCGGCACGCCGAAGCCCTGGCTCTTGTGCTGGCTGCGGCTCTCCGCGGAGATCTCCCCCCACGAGCGCCCCAGGAGCGGATCGTATCCGCCCACGTCGAGCTTGAGGTAGGCGGACATGTCCGCGTCCGGCTTCAAGTTCCACGTGGACACGTTGTTCAACAGCCGGTCGGCCTTCCACGGCTTCACCTCCGCGAGCTGCTCGGGGAAGCGCTTCGGGTCGGCCGCCGCGGTGAAGGCCTCCTCCGCCAGCAGGGCCGACGCGGTGTGCTGCCCGTGGTTCGGCGGCTGGGTGGTGAAGCGCGTGATGATCACCTCCGGCTGGAAGCGGCGGATGGCGAGCACCACATCGGCCAGCACCTGCTCCCGGTCCCAGATGCGCAGCGTCTCCTCGGCGCTCTTCGAGTAACCGAAGTCCCTCGCCCGCGTGAAGAACTGCTCGGCGCCGTCGATGCGCCGCGCCGCGAGCAGCTCGTACGTGCGGATGAGCCCGAGCAGCTCATCCTGCTCGGTGCCGATGAGGTTCTGCCCGCCATCGCCACGGGTCAGCGAGAGGTAGCCCGCGCGAAATCCACGCTCACCGGCGAGATAGGCCAGCAGCCGCGTGTTCTCGTCGTCGGGGTGGGCCGCCACGTACAGCACGCTCCCCGTGACGCCGAGGCGCCGGAGGTCCGCCGCGAGCTCTCCCGCATGGGGTTGCCGGGGCGCTTGCGCGAGTGAAACCGACGAGAGTCCGAGGCTCATGGCCACTGCCATTCCGAAGATCACCAGGGTCCGCATTCCGGGCGGACCCTAACAAGGAACGCCACCCCGAGGGTGTGAGGAATCCTTCGGGAATTCCCGATGCGGGTCCGTGTTACAAGCCGCCCGTGGCCTCCTCCTTCTCCGCCTCCTGGCTGCGCGGTGATCCGCGAGCCCTCGAATTCCTCTCCGACCGCTTCCGGCACCGGAGCGCCCGCGCCGAAGCCGTGGCCGCCGCGGCCTCCCGCCCCATGGCTCCGGCGATTCATGACGTGCTGGTGGCTCGCAACGCGCGCCTCGCGCCGAGCCCCGCCCGCGAGAAGAACCTGGAGCTGCTCGCCCGTCCCGGCACGACCGCCGTGGTGACCGGTCAGCAGGTCGGGCTCTTCCTGGGGCCGCTCTTCACGGTCTACAAGGCCGCCTCCGCCATCGTCGCCGCGCGCGCCCTCGCGGAGGAGACCGGCCGGCCCTGTGTCCCCGTCTTCTGGCTGCAGACCGAGGACCACGACCTTCCCGAGATCGATCACTGCTTCGTTCCGCGCTCCGCTGGCGGGCCCCTGCGCCTGGCCCTGGAGCTGCCCGATGCCGCTACCTCGCGTGTTCCGGTGGCCCACCGCCACCTGGGTCCGAGCATCACCGGTGCGCTCGCGGCCCTGCGCGCCGAGCTGGGCGGCAATCCCCACGCGGACGAGCACCTGTCCCTGCTCGAGCGCGCCTACCGCCCCGAGGCAACGTTGGCGGAGGCCTTCGCCGACGTGCTCTCGGCGCTCTTCGCGGAGGAGGGGCTCGTGTTCCTCGACCCGCGAGACCCGCGCCTCGCGCCGCTCGCCGCGCCCATCCACCGCCGTGCCATCGAGGAGGCCGCGCCCATCTGTAGCAAGCTCGCCGAGCGGGGCCATGCCCTCGCCCAGGCGGGCTTCTCCGAGCAGGTCCACATCCGTCCGGGCGCGCCGCTGAACTTCTTCTCTCCCGACGGTACCGAGGGTGCGCGCTACCGGCTCGATCCCTCCACCACTCCAGGCTCCTGGAGCCTCGTGGGCCACCCCGAGGGCGCCTCGGTGACGACGGCCGGGCTCCGCTCCTGGCTGGAACGCGAGCCGCTGCGCTTCACGACGTCGGCGCTGCTGCGGCCCATCCTCCAGGACTCCTGGCTTCCCACGGCGGCCTACGTCGGCGGGCCGGGGGAGATCGCCTACTTCGCGCAGCTCGCGCCCCTGTATGCGCACGCGGGCCTGCCGATGCCGCTCATCGTGCCGCGCGCCCGGTTCCGGGTGATCGACGATCGCGCACGCCGCCTGCTCGACACGCTCGGCCTCGCACCGGATGACGCGAACGCCCCGCGTGACGAGCTGCTGGCCCGCCTCGCCGCCCGCGACGGCGGAGAAGCCTTCGAGACACCCGAGGCCGTCGAGGCCCGCCTCCTGAGCGCCTTCGCCTCCGAGCTCGCGCGCCTCGGCGAGCGCATGGCCGCCATCGACCCGGCCTTCGCCCAGGCCATCACCCGCACCGACAAGACCGTCCGCCGGGGCGTCTCGCGCCTCGCGGCCCGGTACGGCCGCACCATCACGCAGCGGGATCAGACCACCCTCGAGCGCGTGGAGCGCCTGCGGGGCTACCTCGCTCCGGACGGCGCGCCCCAGGAGCGCATCCACGCCCTGCCCTACTACGCGAGCCGACTCGGCTCCCACGCCTTCACGCGGCTCGTGCTGGAGGCCTGTGAGCCCTTCTCGGGCAACCTGAAGGACCTGAAGCCGTGACCTCGGCCCGCACTCCCATGAGCGACCGTCTCAACCTGGCCATCACCTGCTTTCCCACCTTTGGAGGCAGCGGCCTGGTCGCGACCGAGATCGGTCTGGCCATGGCGGAGCGCGGCCACCGTGTCCACTTCATCGCGCGCGATCTGCCGGTGCGGCTGCATGGCATGACGCGCAAGGTGCTCTTCCACGAGGTGACGGAGAGCGACTACCCGGCGCTCGCCCACTCGGGGACGTACCCGCTGGCGCTCGCCTCGAAGATGATCGAGGTCGCGAGCTACGAGCACCTGGACATCCTGCACGTCCACTACGCGGTGCCCCATGCCACGGCGGCCTGGATGGCGCGCGAGGTGCTGGGGAACAAGGCGCCGCGCATCGTGACGACGCTCCACGGCACGGACACCACGCTCGTGGGCACGGACCCCACCTACCTGCCCATCACGCGCTTCTCCATCCTGCGCAGCGACGCGGTGACCACGCCCTCGGAGTTCCTGCGGCGCGCCACCTGGGAGGGCTTCGGCATCCCGGAGACCTTCCCCATCGACGTCATCCCCAACTTCGTCGACACGGAGCGCTACTGGCCGGCGCGCGACCGGACCCACCTGCGCCAGCTCTTCCCCGGCCTGACGGAGAACGAGCCCGTGCTCATCCACGTCTCGAACTTCCGGCCGGTGAAGCGCATCGGCGACGTGGTGTCCGTCTTCGCGGCCGTCCAGAGCAGGCGCCCCTGCCGGCTGGTGATGATCGGTGACGGCCCCGAGCGCTCTCCCGCCGAGCGCAGGGTGCGGGAGCTCGGGCTGGAGGACCGCGTGGCGTTCCTGGGCAAGCAGGAGAGCTTCGTGGAGATCCTCGCCGCGGCGGACGTCTTCCTCCTGCCGAGTGAACAGGAGAGCTTCGGGCTCGCGGCGCTCGAGGCCCTGAGCTGCGGCATCCCGGTGGTGGCGAGCAACATCGGCGGCATCCCGGAGCAGGTGGAGCACGGGACGACGGGCTACCTCGCGCCGGTGGGCGACGTGGAGGCCATGGCCAGCCACGTGCTCGAACTGGTCCGCGAGCCCGAGCACTGGCGGGGTTTTTCCCGCCGTGCCCGGGAGAACGTCCTGATGCGCTTCCAGCTCGGGCCGGCGATCGATCGCTACGAGGCGCTCTATCGCCGGCTGCTGGCTGGAACCGCCCGGTGACTACTTCTTGCCCTTCCAGTCCTGGAGGGCCTTGGCGACCTGATCCTTGAAGAAGAAGTTCTGGTCCTTCTGGCCCAGGTCCCAGGCCGTCTGCGCGAACTTGCGGGCCTCGGCGTACTTGCCCGTGCGCGCCAGGATGTCGGCCTTGATCCAGTTGTTGTACCAGTGCGACTGGATGGCCAGCGAGTCATCCGCGTAGCCGAGCGCGGTGTTGTAGTCCTTGGACGTGTCGGCCACATAGCGGGCCGCGTTGGCCAGGGAGCGCCACGCACCGTTCACCGTGGCCTGGATGTTGGCCTGGGCGTACGCCGCCGTGTCGGTCTTGACGGGCACCGAGACGCGCAGCGTGCCCCACTCGAGGTCGAGCGAGGTCTGGTCCTCGGTGGTGTTGGAGAAGAGGAACGTCATGCGCTCGCGGTTGGGAGCCTCGGCGGGGGTCGCGGAGACGCGGACGACGTCGTCCTTCTGGTCATAGGCCTTGCCACCGCCGAACAGGCCGAGCTCCTTGTTCAGCACCACCGTCCACTCCTTCTCGGCGGGGATGGTGACGAGGGAGTAGGTGCCCGCGGGGACGGGCTTGCCGCCGAAGGTCACATCCCGGCTGAAGGAGATCTTCGTGGCCATGTTGGCGCCGGTGCGCCACACCTGCCCGAAGGGGACGAGCTCGCCCCAGAGCTTGCGCCCCTTCACGGCGGGGCTGGAATAGTCGACGGAGATCTCGGTCAGACCCACGTCCTGAGACACCTTGGCCGACGGGCTCGCGGCGGGCAGCTGGAGCTGCGCCGAGGCGGGCAGCGCGGTGAGGGCCACGACAACAGCGACAACGCACCCAAGAAGCTTCTTCATCGTCCTCACTTGGTCCTTTCGCTCAGGGAAGGCGGATGAGCGGGTGGACTCTATAGATCGGCCCTCACGCCGTCAGCACCCGTTTGACCAGCTCCGGCGGGCTGCCCACGCGCATCCGGGGAGGAGCCGCGAGCCCCTCAGCGCCTGCGCCAGCTCATCACCCGCGCGAGGAACACGGTGCCGAAGACGAGCACCGTGAAGGCCGCCGTGTAGCCGAGGAAGATGAGCCAGCCGGTGGTGGTGCCGGGGATGCCCACCGAGGGACTCATCTCCTGGAACTGCGCTCCGGAGAAGAAGCCGCACGCGAGGCTCACCGGCAGGAAGACGAACACCAGGATGCCCACCATCCGGTCGAACTGGTCCCGCTTGTACTGGTCCAGCTCCGCGGCCTGGTCCTTCATGGCCTCCACCGTCTCCTGCAATCCGTGCAGCGAGTGCCAGGCGAGGTAGCGCGCGTTGATGTCCGGATCCTCGCTCACGCGCGTGTGCCACAGGGAGTTGGTGAAGAGCATCACGTCCGAGCGGACGCTGCGCGCCGGCCGCAGGCTCTGCCAGCGCGAGGTGCGGTAGCGCTGCTCCACCTCGGCCATGCGCCGGCTGGTCTCGAAGGCCGAGTAGCGCTGGCCGATCGTCAGCAGGAAGAGGAGGAAGTCGCGGTCGCACGCGAGCGGTCCGCGCTCCTCCTCCTCGATGAGGAAGTCGATCCGGGCGCCGCCCGTCGAGGTCAGCCAGTGCTCCGTCTCGCCCGCCGCGTCCCGGAGCACCCGGCGGCTCTCCGACGCGGCCTCGGACGGCAGCTTCTCCAGCGTGGGCTCCGTGCCCGTGGCGAGCGCGTAGAAGAGCCCCTGCATGGAGCGCGAGTCATCGAGCATCGACGAGCGGCCGCGGGAAATCCGATAACCGCCGTAGACGAGCCAGCGCTCCGGGCCCAGCGGCGCGAGCCAGGGCGGCAGGCCCCGCAGGGGCTCGAGCTCCCACAGCTCCTTGCTCTCCACGAGCGCCGCCTGCTCGCGGGCGAGCTCGTACAGCGAGGTGTCCGCCGCCCGGGGCCGTTCGATCCACACGACGACGAGCCGGTTCGGGTAGACGGAGACGCGGACGGTGTGGCCGTCGGTGGGCTTCTCGTAGTGCAGCACGTCCGCCTCGGGGGTGGCGCCGAGGAAGGAGTGCACCACCGCGGGGTGGAAGGCCGAGCCCTGGTTGGAGAGATCGCACCGGCGGAAGCCTCGGGACACGAGCTCCACGTCGGGCGCCGGTCCCCGCCACAGGAAGGGCCGGGCGAACACGGTGTGGGCCTTGAGGACGTGGACGTGGCGGCCGACGTTGAAGCGGCTCCAGATGGCCTCCCACAGCTCGCGGCGCGACTGCCGGGTGCCCGAGTAGGGGCCCGCCACCATCGTCGAGCGGCCAATCGGGCTGGCATAGCCATCCGAGTACCACGGGTCCGAGTAGTCATTGGGCTGGCGCTCGAAGCGCCGGGCCCCCCGGGCCCGAGGGCTCCCATCCGGCAGCCGCTCTCCCTCGAGCTCATCCAGGTAACCCGCGAGGTTGGCGAGCGTCCCCGCGCGCTCGGGGGTGAGCGAGAAGGCATGCCAGGGCTTGGACTGGTCCGGCCGCGAGATGTGGATGGCCATGAAGTCGAAACCCTGGCCGTAGTGGGTGTTCTCGGTGTCGGTGCGCGCGAGGAGCCGCAGGACGGTGACGTCCTGGAAGGAGGACAGGAAGAGCGCGTCCACGCGCCGCACGGCTCCGTTGTCCTCGTCACCGAGCGGGATGTCGAGCTGCACGCGCTGGGACCGCGACAGCTCGGCGCGGTAGAGGCGCTCGTCGGCCTTGAGCCGGCGGGAGATGGCCGGGGGGATGAGCGAATCGGGCAGCTTCGTCAGCTCCACGGAGAGCCGGCCGCGATCCACCACGGTGGCCAGGAGCTCCAGCAGCTCGCGGGTGGGACGATCCGTCTCCGAGGGCCACAGGTTCAGCGCGGCGTAGAACACCGTGCCCAGGGCGCGCTCGTAGTCTCCCACCGTCTCGGTGTGGCCCTGCTCCCACTCGCCCACGTAGTCGACGAGGGCCTCGACGCCCTCGGGCCAGGAACCGTGGAGCAGCCGGTACATGGCCAGCAACGTGGCGCAGAGCACGTCCAGGGTGGGCTCGTGGACGCGCAGGGTGAGGGGGCCGAACGAGCCCTCGGGCTGCCCCTTCCTCAACTCCTGGGAGAAGGCGTCGAGCTCCTCGGCGGACAGGAGGACGGCGCCCGTGGTGGAGCGCACCGAGCGCCGCATCCACTGGGGCAACTTCCACGCCAGCATGCGGGGATGGGGCGGCAGGGACTCGCCGCGCGAGCCCACGCTGAAGAAGAGCTCACGCGGTCCCGGCTCCACGCCGGGCGCGGGCTTCTCGGCGAGCCACACCACCTGCTCGCCCAGCAGCACCTCCACCACCTGTCGCAACTTCGAATCCATGGGAGGCACCTTATAGGCGCATCCCGGGTCATTCGTCAGGGGATCCGTCCCCGGCGGCGAGCGGTGCCCGTCAGCGCGAGCAACAGCAGGAGCTGGACGGGGGCGGAGGCGCCGGGCATCGCGCTGCAACCCATGTTTCCCTCTCCTGGGTTGGGAGGGGGCACGCTCCCGGGTACCTGCCGGAGTTGGAAGCGGCGGGGCTCCGACCACTCCCCCGCTCCGTCCGTGGCCGAAACGGCACGAACCCTCCAGGCATAGGCCCTGCCCTGCTCGAGCCGCGCGCCGTCGAGGGTGAAGAAGGTACTCCCGTCCCGGCCCTCCTCGATGCCCTGCAGGGAGTGCACCACCTCGCCGCCCGCCATGACATCGAGCAGCTCGAAGTCATAGGTGAACGGGGCGTCTCCGGCATGCGGAACGTTCCGCACGATGAAGGTCAGGGACCTGGGCCCGGCGGGCGCATCCCCCTCCGGCTCCAGCAGTTGGGGCGCCGTGAGAGCGCTCTGCTTGTTGCGCACATTGAGCGTGAACTGTGCCGTGCCCGTCCCTCCCCGGCCATCCGAGACACTGATCTTCACGATGGAGAAGTAGCCCCACGCGCACGCCGGGGGAGTCCAGCGGATCATCCCCGTGGAGGAATCGATCGTCATCCCCAAGGGATACTGCGTCAACGAGAAGGAGAGCGGATCCCCATTGGGATCCGAGGCGGAGAGCTGAAGCGAGTACTGCGTACCGCAGTAGGCCGTCTGGGTGGTGGTGATGGGATTGATCGTGGGCGGCTGGTTCTGCGTGATGACCTGCACCACCACCTGCGCCTGCGCGTCGGTGTGGCTGTCCATGTCGCGCACCCGGACCCGCGCCGTGAAGGTGCCGCCCTGCGTGTACGTGTACCGGGCCGTGGGAGCAGCCGTCTCCGCCTCGAAGATCCCATCCCCATTGAAGTCCCACGCGTAACCGCTCACCGGGTCGGTGGTGCCGTCCTCGGCCCCCGTCGTGGCGGAGACCGTGAAGTCCACCACCAGGGGCGCGCTTCCACTCGACGGAGTAGCCGAGAACGAGAGGACCCTCGGGCTGACATCCGCGACGGTGACGGCCGTCCACTGGACCTGCGAGGCCTCGCCGGACCGGCCGGTGACCCGGAGGGCCACCTTGTAGTCACCCTGGCTGGCGTAATCACAGGTGTGGATGACGAGCCCCTGCGGAGCATCGAGGTCCTCCTGCTCGGGCACGAAGTCCACCCCGTCGTAGTGGCAGCTCCACTCGACCTTCCAGGGACCATCCTCCGCGTTGGCCACGCGGAAGGAGGCCTGGACGGAGACGAGGCTCCCCTCCTTCGGGCTGCCGCTCGTGATGACAGGGGTGGTGACCACCGGCACGTTCGGAGAAGTCTCCGGTGGGATCGTCTTGAACAGGAGGGAGGTGCCATCCGCCAGGCGGGGCTCCAGGTAGCTGAACTGCTGGACGGCCGTGGGCAGCAGCTGGATGCCCACCGTGGCGCTCCCGCCGTTGTCGAGCTCCGGGTAGTCCGCGTCCCCGTAGAACACCTGGGCATAGTTGAACGCGATGTCCGAGCTGTTCTCGAAGAACACCACCTGGAACTTGAGGGGTTGGACCGGGAAGATGGGAGAGATGGCCACGTCGCGCCACTCGATGACGAACCTCCGGTGCGGCGCGGTGCCAAGGGTCTCGTGGTACAGGCCCGAGGGCTCGACACCCGGCACCTCCAGGTTCTGCCAGAGGGGAAGGATGGCCGTCTGGAAGAAGGTGGAGGGCAGGGCCGTGTTGGCCGAGGCGGACGGAACGGGAGCGAAGGCGATGTAGCCGTTGCTGTTCACGTAGAGCGTGGTGAACCCATCGGACACATCCGCGAAGCGGATGGGAAAGGGCGCGGAGATGACGCTGGTCGTCTCGTCGGAGGCCCCGTCGACGCGGACGTTCGCCTCGGTCATGGTCTCGTAGGAGAACGGCCGTGTCTCCGCGGGAACGTAGTGGTTGAGCACATCCACGGTGAGCGACTCGCCCCCGGGGAAGGTGAGCGTGTACGTGCCCGGCTGCTCCGGGGTGAACTCTCCCGAGTAGAGGCCATCACCCGCCGCCAGGTCCCCTCCCCCGCCCTCATCATGAAGGGAGACCACCGTCTCCGCGCTCCCCGCGACGCGCACGGAGACATCCCCCGCGGGCACGGCGCAGCGGATGTTCAACACGGAGAGGGGGAGCGGAAACCCGACGACCGTGGCCACCCGGCCGGACGTCACCATGGGCGCCAGCCGTTGGGTGAGGGTCTGGTTCTCGCAATTCAATGCACCCGTGCCCCCGGGCCCCCAGGCGCGCAGACGCCGGCCCGTCATCGTGAATCCCGACAGGCTGGCAATGGGCTGCGCCCCGGCCTGCAGCAGGTTCTTGATGGCCCTCCAGTCCCGGGTGGGATCCTGCGCCGCGAGCAGGCCGGCCACGCCCACGACGTACGGGGAGGCCATGGAGGTGCCATTGAAGCTGCGATAGGCATTGCCCGGCACCGTGCTGAGGATGTCCACGCCCGGAGCGCCCAGGTGCACGGTGTGCGGGCCGTAGCTCGACAAACTCCACCGCGCATCCTTCCGGTCCGTGGCCGCGACCACGAGCATGTTCGGCAACTGGTGTTTGGCGGGCCAGCTCTCCGCGGTGTCGATGTTGGCGTTGACGTTGCCCGCGGCCGCCACGAACAGCATCCCCGCCTCCTGGTGCT
This sequence comes from Archangium sp., assembly GCF_057119385.1. Taxonomy (NCBI): domain Bacteria; kingdom Pseudomonadati; phylum Myxococcota; class Myxococcia; order Myxococcales; family Archangiaceae; genus Archangium; species Archangium sp. The sequence continues at coordinate 62,045 of NZ_DBNGVP010000070.1, forward strand.
TCAGGATGGCCGTGCGCATGAGCTCCGAGTTGCAGGTGCGGGACCGGCAGCTCCAGGAGTTGTTGGTGGCGATGATGTTGACCGGGTTCTTCGCGCGCTGCTTCAGGCGCAACAGGTAGTCCATGCACTTGAGCGCGTTCGCCTCCGTCCCGTTGCCCGCCTTGTCGAGGAACTTGCAGGCGATGATTTTCGCGTTCCAGTTGACGCCAGCGATTCCCTGCCCGTTGTTGCCCACCGCGCCCAGGATGCCCGCCACGTGCGTCCCGTGGTTGCCGTCGTCCATGGGATCGCCCGTGCCGGTGATGGCGTTGATGCCATGCACGTCGTCCACATAGCCATTGCCGTCATCATCGAGCCCGTTGCCCGGAATCTCCCCGGGATTGGTCCACACATTGGGCGCCAGGTCCGGATGGTTGTAGTCGAGGCCACTGTCGATCACCGCCAGGACGACCTCGTTGCTGCCCTGCGTGAGGCTCCAGGCCTCGGTGGCGCCGATGTCCGCTCCCGCGACGCCCGCGTCCTGTCCCGTGTTCTTCAGGCCCCAGAGGCTTCCGAAGAGCGAATCATCCGGGACCACCGGAGCCACGCTGTCGCTGGAGTAGACGGCGTTGTACCCGGCGGACAGCACGCGCGGATCCGCCCGGTAGGCCTCGAGGGCCCGCTCCAGGTCCGTCCCCTCGGGCAGCCGGATGACCTGCAGGCCCGGCAGGGACGCGTAGGAATGGACGACCTTCGCACCCCACCTGGCGTGGAGCGAGGACGGCTCGCCCGTGCGGGACGGCGCCCGGAAACGCACCAGGAGCTCCCCCTCCACATACCGCTTCTCTCCGGTCCCGCCCGGGAGCACGGGCTCCGGGGAAACACCGCCGGGCGTCTGCCCACACCCCTGAAGCACGAGCACCAGCACGGCCAGCCCCACGAGGCCCGCCGCGGGCATCCCCTGCCCCTTGCGAACGCTGTCCATCATTGACGGTGTTCCTTCCTCACTCCACGTCCCGCTACGAGAAGGCCCGGCCCCCGCGCGATGCGGAGGACCGGGCCCACACCCCTGCCTTCGTCAGTGAGCGCCGCTCGGCTTGAAGAGCGGCGTCGTCCAGAAGTTCAGCAGCCGCTGCATCTCGCACTTGCGGCGCCACAGGTCGTTGTACTGACGCGTCTCGCCATCCACCGGATCCGTGGGCGAGATGTAGTACAGCGGCTTGGACACGTCACTGGCGTTCGGCATGAGCGAGTCGGAGCCGGAGGCCGCGAGGAAGCCAGACAGCTGGGTCATCTGGTTGATGCCACGCGGAGCGACATGGAAGTTGCTCGTCCCCGTCTCGGCGTAATGGCAACCACCGCACGTCTGCAGGGCGAACGAGTGCCGGGTCGCCGTCTTGAAGCTGCCACCATTCGGCTCGTAGGCGCCCTGCGCCATGGAGGACAGATCCCAGACGAGCTGCTGTCCCAGCGCGCCCTTGGACCGCGAGGCTCCGCCAACCATGTGCGCCGGCAGGGTGGCGAGATCCTCCTGGTCGATGAGGGACGCGTTGTTGAGGAGGTAGTCATCCAGGTTCGTGCCCATGTAGGCGGGATCCGTCTGCTCCTCGCCCCCCCGGTTGTACCGGCTGTCGGGCGTCAGCTTGACGGTGTCCGGCCGCAGAACACAGACACCCGAGGAGCAGTCACGCACCTGCTCACGCAACTCCCACGCCCGGTTCGCGAGCGACGCCGTGTCGAACTCGATCTCGTTGGTGCGCACCTGGCTGATGGCCGAGCCACCGGGGATCCACGACGGATCATAGGTGGTCACCAGGTCCGTGAGCTGCTGCAACGCGCCGTTGTAGGACTCACCGAACGGGTAGTTGGCCAGCTGGTGCCAGTAATAGGCCCAATCGAAGGTGTTCAGGTGCTGGGTGAGCTTGTACTCGAAGATGACCGTGCCCTTCATGGCGCCGTTGTTGCTGGCCGCGTCGCTGAGCTTGTTGAGATCCACGAAGCCGAAGACGAAGCGCATCTCGCCAGGGCTGGCGGAGCCATACGCATTCCCGCTCAGGTCGATGCGGTTGATGATGGCCAGCAGCCGGAAGGGCGCCTGGTTGAAATCGAGCGTGCACGGCCCGGTCGTCGCACAGCCACTCTTGGCCCGCCAGGTGTTGATGAGCCGGGTGGTGATACCGCCCCGGGCGGCCACCTGATGGCCGTTGACGACCTGGGTGGTCTGCCACGTGCTGAGCCAGTTCAGCACGAACTCCGAGGTTCCCACCGCGTCCTTGTTCCCGGCGATCTGCGACATGAGATAGCCAAAGGACCACTTGCCCCTGGAGCTCGGCGAAGCACAGCCCGTGCCGTTGAACTGGGTGCGGCAGGAATCGTTCACGACGGTGAGATCCCGGACCACCAATTCCTTGTCCATGTTGATGACAGGCGTGGTGAACGGACAGGCCGGCAGCACCTTCTGACCGAGCGTCCCGAGCTCGGACGGATTCTTCCCTGCCCCGGGCGCGCTCTCGCCCCCACAGCCGGCCAACACACCCAGACCCGCGGCCATGCTCAACAACGACTTGCTCCAGGACGCCTTCATGTCGGACTCCCTCCCAAATGAATGGACATACCCCTGCCCTCCCGGACGAGAGCCGAGGGGTGCTGCGACTGCCACGGCATCGGCAACGGCTGACAGCGTATGGCGGGGGGAATGGGTGACGGCCCTTCCTGGGGGTCGGAAGTCACGGGCCGTCAACCCGAACCATGGGGCTCCAAATACACTGAACACCCTGGGTGAAGTCAAGACAAGATCTGTAAAAGCCGCGTTACCCGCAATTCCTCATTGAATGTAAAATTTCACACGGGCATTCAACGCTGACACCAGGATTGACCCTGCGGATCCTTGCAGCCCTCCAGCACCCAACGGGCGATGAGCGCGCGGAGCTCGCGAGGAAGCTCCACGCCGGCCATGGGCATACCAGGCTGCGCGGCGGCGAGCCCGTGCTCCGCTTCCAGCGCACGGCTCTCCAACCGGCGCCAGAACTCCGTGCCGGACTTGCGCCGCAGGTAGGCCTTGAGCCCCTCCGCGTCCGCGGTGAAGGCGGCGATGGCCCGGGGGCTCGTCGCGTGACAGTGGACGCACGTGGCATCCCGGAAGAAGGGCCCCCACAGGTAGCTCACCAGGGCGGGAGGCACCGGGCCTCTCGCGGCCGAGTCCTCGGGCTTCAGCCGCGACACGCGCGCATCCAGCTCCCGCTCCGCCACGGCCCGCTTCTCGCCGAACAGCCGGTACAACAGCTCCGCTTCCTGGAGTGAGAGGGGAACCACGGGCATGGTGCGCGCCCCGCGGGGGGAGGAGGCCTTGCCATGGGCATACGCATGCAGCCACTCGGCGGTGTAGAGCCCCAACGCCACGTCGCTCCGGCCCGCCACGGGGCTCGGGCCGCCATGGCAGGTGACGCAACGGGCCGTCCACAGCGCCTCGGCCTGCCGCCGCTCCTCGTCCGAGAGCGTCGCGGTGGCCTCGGGCCGGGCCGGCGCCTTCACGCCCAGCAGCCGGGCCACGGCCTTCAGCTCCCGGGCCGTCAGGGACGGATAGGCCATCATCCGGGGCGCCCGGCTGCCCTGCGAGGGCGAGAGGCTGGCCGGGCGCTTCAGGAAGTCCGCCAGGCGCGTCCAGGACACGCGGGACACGCCCCCCGCCGCGGGCTCGAGGCTCTCCGGGGCATTCATGTAGGCCAGCGGGGAGGTGGCCATGCGCGCCAGCTTCTCGTCGCGCACGGGCACGGCGTAGTAGCGGCGATCCTTCACCCCCTTCGCGCCCAGCGCGGCCACCTCGTTCAGCTCCGCGTGGCAGCCATAGCACTGACTGTCATTCCACCTGCCCAGGCCGGTGGGAAAGCGGGACTGCGGCTCGACGCGCCGGGAGGTGTGGCACCCCGTGCACTCCGTCTCCACGGGAGCACCCGCCCCCGCCGCCGCGGCCGTCCCCACCCCCAGGCAGAGCAGGAGCGCCCATCTCATGGCGAGCCTCCGGACGGGGCGATGATCCGCACCCGCGAGGCGTCTCCTTGCACTCCGGTGGCCAGCCCCTGGACCACGGCGGAGAAGTCCTCGGCCGAGGCCTCGGAGGGCGTCTCCTTGCACTTCACGTACGCATCCACCAGGACGTAGCCGGAGACCTCCCACCCGGAAGCCGTATCCCCCTGGGGTGGCAGCCGCTGGAGGATGCAGGCCCGCTCCTGCTGCCTGCGCGCGTCCACTCCATTGCCATTTCCCCCGGGCTCGGTACAGGCCACCAGCCAGCCCCAACCCACGACGACCCAGATGCTCTTCGACATGCGCTGAAACTCCAGCACCGGAAGCGGCCATGGCATCAGCCCTGGCCACTCCCGGTTTCAGGTGATGAAAGACGAAGGGCGCTCCTACAGCCCGAACTGCAACACCAGCGGCTCCGGGGTGCAGACGTACTGCGGCTGGCTGGCCGTGGCCGGGGACATCACGGCCGTCTGCGCGGTCAGATCCATCACGAAGGACTTCGCGTACACCTCCCAGCCCACCTGGGGATCCGGCGTGCCGAAGAGCGAGGGGCTGAGCACGGCCAGCCGCGCGGACTCGTAGAGCACGTTCCAGCTGTTGCCGGTCACCTCGGCGGCGGTGTTGGTCGTCAGGACGCCATCGGTGGTGAGCCGCTGGTTGATCTCCGGCACCTTCACCTGCGGGCTGGACTCGTCGCAGAGCGGAACGCTGCCCTGCAGCGTCATCACCGGGCCCGCGGCGATCATCGCCCTCACATCCGCCTCCTCCTCGGGCAGGAAGTAGAGGCTCAGCTTGCAGATGATGGGATAGGTACCGGGCAGGGCGGCCGGCTTGAAACCATCCGGCATGTGGGCGAGCCGATCCTTGATGGCCTGCGTCGGCTCACACGCACCGTACGTGGGGACGGCGAGCTGCTTCGCGTCCGTGATGGCATTGGCGGTGAGGAAGTTGTTGTACTGGGTCACGGGCCGGTGCGCCGTGGGCCACAGGTTGATGATCATGCGGCGGAAATCGCCCAGGGCGGTGGAGGAGGTGGGGGCCACCTGCTCGTACCGCGTGTAGAAGATGGGGCCGCGGTTCGTCCCCAGGGTGGGAACGAAGACCATGTCGGGACCGTGGAGGGTCCGCGCGTAGTCGAGCTGCTGGGCCTCGGCTCGCGGCGCCACGAGCGCGAACAGGCCGAGCAGGGCAAGGGGAAGGTGGGTATGGATGCGCATGGAATGAAGGGCGTGTGAGGGAAAGAGAAGAGCGGGAGGCCCTCTGGAAGAGCCTCCCGCCCCTGTCACTTCACGTCTGGATTACGGGTTCTCCTGGCCGAGCAGCGCCACGCAGCCCGGGTCGGCCATGTTCCACGTCACGCGGCCGCTCTCGAAGCCGCCCATGAGGCAGGAGATGTTGAGCGTGGTGGAGGCGGTCACGTCCGTGGGGCCCGGGTTGTACGTGACGTTGATGACCTCGTTCTTGCTCATCATCAGCTTCTCGTAGTTGGCGCGCAGGGTGAAGATGGCCGAGCGCTCGTCGGACACCTGGCCGTTCACCGGCGTGGTGTACTTGCGCACCTCGTTGAACAGCTCGTCCTTCACCTGGCGCTCCACGGCGTTCACCACGTTGACGAAGTTGGCGTCATTCGGCGCGGTGGGGACCCAGACGCCGTTCACGAGGTACTCGATGCGGATGCCGCACTCGGCCTCCTTGTTGCACTGCACCACGCGCTGGAAGAAGGCCTTCACCTCCACGTCCAGACAGGAGTTGAGGTGGATGGAGGCGTAGCTGCTGGCCTGCTCGAAGAGCGTCTGCCAGTTCACGTGCAGGCGGGCCTGGCGGGTGAGGTTGCTGGTCTTGATCTCCCAGTCCACCTTCGCGGTGATCAGGTTATCCCACTGGCCGCCGAACGTCATCACATCCCGCAGACCCTGGACGTAGTCGGGCAGGGTGGTGGCCTGGAAGGAGATGTCCTGGGCCACGACGCTGCCGCTGTTCACGCCCGTGGACGCGAACTTGTACATCACGTTGGTGTCCAGGGCGTACGGCTCGTCCGGGTTCTGGCGGGTGAAGCAGTTGGGGACCTGCACCGTCCGGGGAACGCCGTTGACGATGATCTCGATGCTCTCCTTGGTGCAGCTCACGTCGATGCGGCCATCTACCTCATAGCCGGTGATCAGGAACTTGCTCTTGGCCTTGGAGGCCGGCGCCGGGGCAACGTAGAGCCCCTTGGAGGCGGCCTCGTTCTGCAGCCGCTGCAGCTCGCCCAGGTAGCTGGTGGTGGAGAGCGTACCGCCCAGGCGGCTCAGCTCGAGGCCCGCCCAGAAGCCGAACGTCGGATAGAAGGCGGAGATGTTGAAGCGCGGGATGGGGCTGGTGCTCGCCGCCGAGTCCACGGCAACTCCGCCACGGCGCGGCACGTAGTAGATGAGGAACGGATCATCCGTGTCCCCCATCAGCGTGAAGTTCTCCTGCACCAGGGCGGAGAAATTCTGCGCCACGGGACGGGCGGCGGGCGACATCGGCGCCGCCTGCGCCTGGCCAAGGGACGCAACGGAAGCAACGACCACAGCGGCGTGCATCAATGACTTCTTCATGGTGTGAACCATTCCTTTCTCAGACAACTCATGGGGTGCGGCTCGAAGGAAGCACCTCTCCCGTCAGGTCCATGTGTTCACGGACCCGTGACATTCACCCGGCGTCCCAGTGCGCCCGTGACAGAAGACACACGGGTGCCCGGCACGCCTGAGGTGGACAGGACGGACTACGGGTTGTGGCTTGAGTGGATTTCCCCCTCGAATCCAGGGCGCTCGGCCGTTGGATGAAAGGCATAATACTCGGTGCTCATCGGACCGCGAGTAAAATCGGCTTAACACCGCTTTTCCTGGCTGGAGAAACTTTTTCGTCCCTCTGCGATCTTCCCCCGCATTACAACGATGACATCTCTCACCAGCTTCGCTGGAATACGTCTGAATCAATCAGCCAATCCCATATTGTCAAAATCCGTACATACGCCGAGTATGTGAAGATACCGCCACGGGAAATACACAGACACGAGACAAGACCGTCATCCCGTACGTGGAATCACGCAGACACGGAGCAGCCGGACGCTCCAGGCAGCACCCGACACGCTGTTTGAGAAAGGGAAACCCATGAAGAAGACACTGCTTTCCGCTATCGCGGCCGTGGCCTCCGTTACATTGTCAGGACAAGCCGCCGCCGCGCCCATGTCCCCCAGCGCCCGCAACGTGGCGCAGTACTTCTCCACCACCGTGCAGGACTCCTTCACGCTGCTGGCGGATACGGATGACCCGCTGCTCGTCTATTACATCCCGCGCCGCGGTGGCGTGGCCGTCCAGTACCCGCTGAGCACCGCGCCGGCTCCGCGCTTCCAGATCAACGCCTATACGCCGCTCTCCGGCTTCTTCGCGGGTGAGGAGCTGACCAACATGAATGGCACGCTCTCCACCACCAGCTATCTGGGCTCGCTGCAGCAGTTGCAGAGCGAGGCCAGCGCGCGGGGCTTCTACATCACCCCGGCGCCGGCCTCGAAGGCGAAGACGCGCTTCCTCGTCGCCGGTTACGAGGTGACCAACGGCCGCATCGACGTGGCGTGCGCGCAGGAGTTCATCGAGGTGGTCACCTCCACCGGCGCCATCCGCCGGGTGCCCGTCCCCCGGTGCTTCACCCGCCAGGATCCCACCCAGCCGTACGACCTGGACACCAACGTGATGTACCGGTTCACCAGCACCAGCGCCTCCAGTGGAAGCGTCGTGGCCCAGGACCTCTCCTTCCAGGCCACCACCCTGCCCGGCTGGGTGGACACGATCCGCTTCCTCATGGCCACCGGCGGCCAGTGGGACCACATCCTGACGGCGAAGATCGACTGGGAGATCAAGACGAGCAGCCTCACCCGCCAGGCCCGCTTCAACGTGAACTGGCAGGTGCTCTTCGAGCAGGCGAGCACCTACGCCGCCTATCACTCCAACTCGTGCGTGGACAGCGAGGTGCGCGGCTTCTTCGAGCAACTCTCGCAGTGCGGCGCGGAGAACACGTGCGGCATTCGCATCGAATACCAGCAGACCAGCGGCGCCTGGGGTCCCACCGCGCCGAGTGACGCCAACTTCGTCAACGTGGTGACCTCCGTGCAGCGGCGGCTCCAGGACGAGCTGTTCAACGAGGTGCGCAAGTACACCCCGCCGGTGAACGGACAGATCAGCGACCAGCGCACGGCGTCCTTCACGCTGCGCGCCAACTACGACAAGCTCGCGCTGAACAAGAACGAGCTCATCTACATCACCTACAACCCGGGCCCCTCCAACGTGAGCGCCTCCACCACGCTCAACGTCTCGTGCCTGCTGGGCGGCTTCGAGCAGGGCAGCGTGACGTGGAACATGGATGACGCGGGCTGCCGCGCGCTGCTCGGCCAGCCGTAAGGCACCGCGGCCCCTCCCGCGCCTCCCCGGCAATGGCGGGAGTGGAGCGGGAGGGACCGTTCCTCAGAAGCCGGACACGCGTGCCGGCGCCAGCTGCATGGACGGCACGCCATCACCGATCTGGCCGTAGTTGCCGAAGCCCCACGCCCACACCGTTCCATCCGACCGGAGCGCCAGGGAGTGGTTGGAGCCGGACGAGACGGACCGCATGCTGGTGGGCACGGACGAGGCGACGGGGGAGCGCTGATCCGTGGTGCTCCCCTCCCCCAGCTGGCTGGTGTTGTTGCTCCCCCACGCCGCCACCGTCCCGTCCATGCGCACCACCAGGGAGCTCCAGTTCGCGTCGGCGGAGATGACGCCGCTCAGGCCCGGCACCGTCACCGGCAGCAGGCGCTGGGTGAGCGTCCCATCCCCGAGCTGGCCGTAGTTGTTGTAGCCCCAGGACCACACCGACCCATCCGCGTGGATGGCCAGGGAGTGGTAGGTGCCCGCGGCGACGGACACCATGCCCGTGAGGCCCGGCACCTGCACCGGCGTCAGGCGCTGCGTCTTCGTCCCCTCCCCGAGCTGGCCGTAGAAGTTGTAGCCCCAGGCCCACACCGTTCCATCCCCGCGCACGGCCAGCGAGTGGTGGAGCCCCGTGGCGATGGCCACCACGCCACTCAAGCCCGGCACCTGCACCGGCGTCAGCCTGCGCGTGACGGTGCCATCCCCGAGCTGGCCGTAGGTGTTTCCGCCCCAGGCCCACACCGTTCCATCCGAGCGCAGCGCCAGGCTGTGGGCACTGCCCGCGGAGACGGCGACGATCCCGCTCGCGCCCTGCACGCGGACGGGAGCGAAGCGCGAGCTCGAGCTCCCATCGCCCAGCTGGCCCTGGGAGTTGCTGCCCCAGGCCCACAAGGAGCCATCCGACTGCACCGCCAGGCTGTGGTTGACTCCCGCGGCGGCGGACGCCACGGAGCCCAGGCCCGGCACCTGCACCGGCAGCGCGCGCTGGAGCCCCGTGCCATCCCCGAGCTCGCCGGAGCCGTTGTTGCCCCAGGCCCACACCGTGCCGTCCGAGCGCACCGCCAGCGAGTGGAGCCCGCCGGCCGCCACGCCCTTCATCCCGCTCAGGCCCGGCACCTGCACGGGCACCGGATGCAGGGTGGCCGTCCCATTGCCCAGCTGGCCGTACTCGTTGCCTCCCCACGACGAGGAGGTGCCATCCGCGTGCAACACCAGCGAGTGGCCATCTCCAGCCGCCACGGCCACCACGTTGGACAGGCCCGGCACCTGGAAGGGCAACGCCCGCTCGAGGGTGCTCCCATCGCCGAGCTGGCCCTGATCATTGCTGCCCCAGGACCACAGCGTCCCGTCCGAGCGCACCGCCAGCGAGTGGTAGTCGCCCGCGGCGATCGCCACCATCACTCCCGCGCTCCGCACCTGGACGGGCGTCAGGCTCTGGTCCGTCGTCCCATCCCCCAGCTGGCCGAGCAGGTTGTAGCCCCAGCCCCACACCGTTCCATCCGCGCCCAGCGCCAGCGAGTGTCCGTTGCCCGCCGCCACGGCCATGATGTTGCTCAGGCCCTGCACCCGCACGGGCGTCAGGCGCCGGGTGATCGTCCCATCGCCCAGCTCGCCGTCGGAGTTGTCGCCCCACGCCCACACCGTGCCGTCCGAGCGCACCGCCAGCGAATGATCGTACCCGGCCGCGACGGCCACGATGGTGTCCAGCCCCTGCACCTGCACCGGCGCCACCCGCTGGAGCGTCGTCCCATCCCCGAGCCGGCCCGCGCCGTTGAAGCCCCAGGACCACACCGTCCCGTCCCCGCGCACCGCCAGCGAGTGGTTGTGCCCGGCGGCGAGGTCCATCACCTCGCCCAGGCCCGGCACCGGCACGGGCTGCCGGCGCTGGGTGGTGCTCCCGTCGCCGAGCTGGCCGTTGACGTTGTCACCCCAGGACCACACCGTCCCGTCCGCGCGCACCGCCAGCGAGTGGCTCGTGGCCGCGGCCAGCAGCTGCACTCCCGTCTGGCCGGGCACCTGGACCGGCACGGTCCTCGGCAGGGCCGTCCCATCTCCGAGCTGGCCCACGGCGTTGGCGCCCCAGGACCACACCGTTCCGTTGGCCCGCAGCGCCTGCGAGTGACGGCCGCCTCCCGCCACGGGCAGCCGGACACGCTGGCCCAGGATGCGCGCCGGCCTCAGCTGCTGGCTGGCCTGCCCATCTCCGAGCTGGTTGCGCGAGTTGTCGCCCCACGTCCACACGAGCCTGTCCACGCGCAGGGCCATGGAGTGGGCGCCTCCCGCGGCGAGGCTCTTCACGTAGCCCAGGCCCGCCACCGTCACCGGGGAGAGCTGATGGGTGAGCGAGCCATTGCCCACCTGGCCGAAGTCGTTGTTGCCCCAGGCGCGCAGCGTGCCGTCGGAGAGCAACGCCAGCGAGTGCTGGTAACCCGCGGAGATGGCCTGCACTCCGGTGAGCCCCGTCACCAACGCCGGCACCGGACGGCGGATGGTGGAGCCGACGCCGAGCTGACCGGAGCCGTTCTCGCCCCAGGAGCGCACCGAGCCATCCACCAGCAGGGCCAGGCAGTGGTAGGTGCCCGCGGCGATGGCCTTCACGCCGGTGAGGCTCGCCACCTGCACGGGCGTCAGGTGCCCGGTGACGGAGCCATCGCCGAGCTGGCCGTAGTAGTTGTCACCCCAGGCCTTGACCTTGCCATCGGTGAGCAGCGCCAGCGAGTGGGCGTTGCCCGCGGCGATGGCCACCGCGGCACCGTTCAGGTCCTGCACCCGCATGGGGAAGGGGCTCGAGAAGGTGGAGCCATCGCCGAGCTGGCCGTAGTTGTTGTAGCCCCAGGTCCACACGGTGCCGTCGGAGCGCAGGGCCATGGAGTGGTAGTCACCCGCCGCGATGGCCACCACGCTGTCGAGGCCGAGCACCTGCACGGGCAGCATGCTCTGCGCGTCCGAGCCGTCACCGAGCTGGCCGAAGGTGTTGTCACCCCAGGCCCAGACGGTGCCATCGGCGCGCAGGGCCAGCGAGTGCTGGTAGCCGGCCGCGAGCGCCACCACGCTGTCGATGCCCTGCACCGGCACCCAGAGGGACTGTTGCATGTCCGTGCCGTCACCGAGCTGGCCGAAGGTGTTGTCACCCCAGGCCCAGATGGAGCCATCGGGGCGCAACAGCAGCGAGTGGGAGTTGCCCGCCGTGACCTGCTCCTGGCCGAGCGGCGGCGTGGATGGAGTGGTCAGCGAGATCTCCAGCACCGCGGGCTCGGTGGCCTGCGAACCTCCCTCCTCGGGAGGTGAACCACATCCCACGGCCAGACATAGCCCGAGCAACACACCCATCCATGCGCCCGGGCCACTCCCGGAAATCCGATTGCCTCTCATCTGGCTGCTCCCCTGTCGTTCAGCGGTGTGAAAGCGTCATGCAACCCTTCTTGCTGCGGACCCACTGCGCACCCGCCCGAGGAGGCACGGATGGGACAGCCACCCGTGCCGCTCAGAGTCCGGACACGCGTGCTGGCACCAGGCGCACGGACGGCACACCGTCCCCGACCTGGCCGTAATTGCTGTCACCCCAGGCCCACACCGTTCCATCCGCTCGCAGCGCCAGGGAGTGCCTCTCCGCCGCCGCGGTGGCCGTCACGCCACTCAGGGCGGCCATCTGGAGGGGAGTCGCCCGCGGGGAGGTGGTGCCATCCCCGAGCTCGCAATAACCGTTGTCCCCCCAGCTCCACAGCGTCCCATCCGTGCGCACGGTCAGGGATTGCCAATCCGCATCCGCGCTGCGCACACCACTCAATCCAGGAATGCGGACCGGCAGCTGGCGATAGGTCGAGCCGTCACCCAGCCCGTAGTAACCGTACCCCCAGGCCGACACCGTCCCATCCGCGTGCACCGCTAGCGAATGGCTGTAGCCCCCCGTAACGGACGCCACGCCACTCAGGCCCGGCACCTGCACGGGCAGCAGACGCTGTGTGGTCGTCCCATCGCCCAGCTGTGCCAGGGAATTGCTTCCCCAGGCCCACACCGTCCCGTCCGAGCCCACCGCCAGGGCATGGGCTCTGGCGGCCGCGATGGCCACGATGCCGCTCAAGCCCGCCACCTGGACCGGCAGCGAGCGCTGGATGGTGGTCCCATCGCCCAGCTGGCCATGGGTGTTGTCACCCCAGGCCCACACCGTTCCATCCGAGCGCAAGGCCAGGCTGTAGTTGCTCGCGGCGGAGACGGCGACGGCGCCACCCAGTCCCGACACCTGCACCGGCGACAAGCGCCCGGTCCTCGTCCCATCCCCCAGCTGGCCGGAATAGTTGTCACCCCAGGCCCACACCGTCCCGTCCGAGCGCACCGCCAACCCGAAATAGTCCCCCGCGGACGCGGCCATCACGGAGGACAGGTTGCGCGTCTGGACGGGTGTCAGGCGTTGAGTGGTGGTCCCATCGCCCAGCTGGCCGAGCGAGTTCCACCCCCAACTCCACACCGTTCCATCCGAGCGCACCGCCAGCGAGTGCCAGGGGCCGGCCGACACGCCTCGCATTCCACTCAGGCCCGGCACCTGCACGGGCAGCGGATGCAGACCGGCCGTGCCATCGCCCAGCTGGCCGAGGTTGTTGTCTCCCCACGACGAGTAGGACCCATCCGCGTGCAGCACCAGCGAGTGGGTGTCTCCGGCCGCGACGAGCAACACATCGGAAAGCCCCGGCACCTGGACGGGGGACCTGCGCGCGGTGGTCGTCCCATCGCCGAGCCGGCCATGATCGTTGTAGCCCCAGGCCCAGAGCGTGCCGTCCGCGCGAACCGCCAGCGAGTGGGAGGTGCCCGCGGAGAGGTCCATCATGTCGCTCAGGCCGGGCACCTGGAACGGCGTCGGCCGCGAGGTGTACGTCCCATCTCCCAGCTGGCCGAAGGCGTTGGAGCCCCAGGCCCACACCGTCCCATCAGCTGCCAGGGCCAGCGAGTGGCTGAGCCCCGCCGCCACGGCCACGATGTTGCCCAACCCGGGAACGCGCGCCGCGGTGGGACGCGAGGTGGTCGTCCCATCTCCCAGCTGGCCGTCGGAGTTGACGCCCCAGGCCCACACGGTTCCGTCCTGGTGCAGCGCCAGCGAGAAGGAGCCTCCGGTCGCGATGGCCACGATGGAGGCCAGCCCCTGGACCTGGACGGGCGTGCGGCGCGCGACGGTGGTCCCATCCCCCAGCTGGCCATTGCCGTTGTCACCCCAGGCCCACACCGAGCCGTCCGTGCGCAGCGCGAGCGAGTGATAGGAGCCGCCGGCCAGGGCCTCCACGCCGGTCAGTCCCGACACACGAACGGGAGCCAGGCGGCGGGTGGTGGTCCCATCTCCCAGCTGGCCGTAGGTGTTGTCACCCCAGGCCCACGCCGTACCATCCGTGCGCACCGCCAGGGAGAAGGGGTAGTGCCAGCTCCCAGCCGACACGGCCACCACGCCCGTCAGGGTTGTAACGCGGGTGGGCAGCATTCGAGGCAGCCCCGTCCCATCCCCCAACTGGCCATTGTTATTGGAACCCCAGGCCCACACCGTCCCGTCCGCACGAACGATGAGGGAGTGGCCACCGCCCCCATCAAGGGTCGTCGCTCTCGGGATGAGCACCCGCGCGGGCCTCGGCTGTTGGTTGATCTGCCCATTGCCGAGCTGGCCATGGGCGTTGTCACCCCAGGCCCACGCGATGCCATCCGCGCGCAGGGCCAGCGAGTGCGTCGCACCGCCCGCGATGCCTTTCACATACCCCGGACCCGAGACCGGCACGGGCGCGAGCTGCGAGGTGAGGGAGCCATTGCCCACCTGGCCGAAGTCGTTGTAGCCCCAGGCGCGCACCGTGCCGTCGGTGAGCAGCGCCAGCGAGTGGGCGCTCCCGGCCGCGATGGCGCTCACTCCGGTGAGGCCCGGCACCGCCACGGGCACCGGACGCCGGGTGGTGGAGCCGATTCCCAGCTGGCCGGAGCCATTCTCGCCCCAGGCACGCAGGGTGCCGTCGGTGAGCAGCGCCAGCGAGTGGAAGGTGCCCGCGGCGATGGCCTTCACCCCGGTGAGGCCCGACACCACCACGGGCGTCAGTTGCCCGAAGCCGGAGCCATCACCCAGCTGGCCGTAATAGTTGTCACCCCAGGCCTTGGCCCTGCCATCGGAGAGCACGGCCAGCGAGTGCCCGCTGCCGGCGGCGATGGCCACCGCGCCACCCAGGTTCTGCACCAACAGGGGGAAGGGGCTCGCGAAGGTGGAGCCATCGCCGAGCTGTCCGTAGTTGTTGAAACCCCAGGCGCGCACGGTGCCGTCTGTCAGCAGCGCCAGCGAGTGATTGTCTCCGGCGGCGATGGCCACCACGCCGCTCAATCCCAGCACCTGCACGGGCACCGGGCTCTGGGCGTCCGAGCCGTCGCCCAACTGGCCGAAGAAGTTGTCACCCCAGGCCCACACGGTGCCGTCGGAGCGCAGGGCGAGTGAGTGCTGAGCGCCGGCGGCAATGGCCACCACGTTGTCGAGTCCCTGGACCCGCACCGGAACGAGCCGGGTGGCATCCGTGCCATCGCCCAGCTGCCCGAAGAGGTTGTCACCCCAGGCCCAGACGGTGCCGGTGGAGCGCAACATCAGCGTGTGATTGGCGCCCGCGGCGACCTGATCCTGTCCGAGTGCCGGTGTGCTCAGCGCGACCGCGATCGTCGAGGGCTCGGCGAGCTGCGCGCCCTCCTCCTCTGGAAGGCCGCACCCCACCGCCAGACACAACCCCAGCCATAGCCATATCCAGGCATCCGGGAAGCGTCCCGGAATTCGATGGCTTCTCATGATGGATATACCCCTCCCCTTCAACTTCCGGCTTCCCCCCCTCCGGCCCAACGAGGGGGCGCGCATGATAAATCATCCAACTCGAGTTTTGACGTGAATTTCTCGGCTTTCTGCGCTGGCGGTCCTAGATAAGGTCTGGAGCGGACGGAGGAGAGGTGTCTCGCCAGTGCCGGGACGGTCACGAAAACTGTCATGGAAGAAAATTGAAGCAATCCAGCCATGAGCGGTCCGGTACCAGAATCCTGTCTCATGAAGGCAACCCGTTTCCTGTTCCCGCGTCTCCTCGGCCTGCTGCTCGGGCTGTTCGCCCTGCCCGTCCTGGCCGCCGACTCCGACAAGCCCACGGTGGCGGTGCTCTACTTCGACGACGAGGGCGCCGATGCCGGGATGCAGTTCCTCAAGAAGGGGCTGGCGCAGATGCTCATCCAGCAGGTTCGATCAGACCACGGCCAACAAGGTGGGCAAGCTGCTCGGGGCGCGCTACCTCGTCATGGGCGGGTAATTCGACGTGATGAACACCCTGCGCGTGGACGCCCGCGTCGTCGAGACCGGGACGGGCCGCATCATCCGTTCCGTCGGGGCGCAGGACACGCCGGAGAAGTTCCTCGCGCTCGAGCAGGAGCTGGCGCGGGAGCTCCGCGCCGTCTTCGAGGAGCTCGCCGCCCCGGAGGCCGAGGCCGGCAGGACGCCCGCGAAGCTTTGTAGTCCCGGTTGCGGGCCCGGGTGGCCAGGGCCACCAGGTCCTCCTGGGCCCGGCCCAAGTGCGGCGTGAGCTGCTCGATGCGTTGAAGCAGCGGCTCCAGTTCCGTCATGTCGCTCCCTCTCGTGGAAACCCCACCACCATCGGGAGGGCCCACGAGCGGGCGAGGGAGCGGGCACGGATCAGTGCGCCTCTCTCTCGGAGGGTGAGGGCGTGAGACGCAGCACCGAGCCCTCTCCCGGCTCGAGGAACGCCTCGTCCGAGCACTGCTGGCGCAGCCGCTCCAGGATGCGCCGCTGGTGCTCGGCCCGGGTGATGAGCGCGGAGAAGTCGAAGCGGCCCAGGCGCTCGTCCTTGCGCGACAGCCGCCGCAGCGTCCGCCACATCGACAGCCGCCCCTCGGTGCCCAGGCACAGCCCTTCCATCTCCACCACGCGGCTCAAGGGCGAGTAGCCCGTCAGCTGGCCGTTGAGCTTCAGGCGTCCCAGCTTCTCGCCCACCCAGGCCGCGCCCTGCTTCAGCACATCGTGCTTGAACCCCAGGGCCGACATCACGCTCAGCAGGATCGAGCGATCCTCCAGCAGCTCGCGATGGAGGGTCTCCAGGTACTCGCCCACGGCGTTGTCCGCGTTCTCCGCCTTCGCGCGGCGCGCCAGCTCCAGGCCCAGGGTCGAGCCCGCCAGATGATCATTCAGGTAGATCTTCAACAGCGCCGTGTTCACGCCACCCTCCTCGTGTGCGTCCCCACCGAGCGGAGGGTCGGCATGCCCGGGCGATGGCGCAGAGCACCATGCCCGGGCGGTTGGAGGGCGGACGGGAGAGCGGGCCTTCTTCCGCCTACCGGGCCTCGTCGGGGTAGCGGAAGGTCAGGGGAATCTTCACGTCCGGGTGCAGGCTGCGGGTGACGGGGCAGCCGTGCGCCACCTCCTCGAGCCGGGCGCGGTGCGCGGCGGAGAGGCCCGCGGGCATGTCGATCTCCAGCACCAGCTCGCCGATGCGGCGCGGAGGAGGCGTCATGCGCTTCTCCACCCGGGCGCGCGCGTCGCCGAAGGGAATCCCCTCGCGCGCGGCGGCCAGGGCCATGGTGGTGAGGGCGCAGGAGGCGAGCGCCGCGCCCACGAGGTCCGTGGGCGAGAAGGACATGCCGGTGCCGCCATTGTCCTTGGGGGCCTCGGTGGTGATCTTCGTGCCGGACGGGCCGTGCTCCAGCTTGCAGTGGAAGCCCGGCGCGCTCGCGACGGTCATCACGACGCCGGTGGCGGGAGTGGGTTGGCTCATGGTCGTGGCTCCTGTTCTGACGCCGCCTCAGCGGACGTAGGTCTCGTGCTCCGTCGGATCCGGCTTCGCCTCGTCGGGGCTCCAGTCGATCGTCTTCAGCAGCGACTTGCGGCGCTTCTGCACGTCCTTGTCGAGGAAGGCCACCGCCTCCTGCATCACGTCCATCAGCCGGCGCGGCTTGCGCTTCATCTTGGTGTCGCTGAGCAGCGCGTGGGTGAGCCACGGGAAGACGGCGGTGACGTCGGTGTGCACGTACATGGAGCCGGCCTCCACGGCCTCCATGGACACCTTGCCCCAGGTGTGGCCCTCACCGGCCGGGCAGCTCGAGAGCGCGCCGTTGTCCACCGGGTCCACGCAGAACTGCACGTCGATGTCGAAGCCATCCGTGGGCACGCCGAGAATCTGATCCAGCAGCGGCTCGCCCTGGAGCGTGTAGTTCTTGGGCACGCCGCCGCCGAGGATCCAGATGGCCATCTTGTTGGAGAAGTGGTGGCGGCAGTAGTGCTGGATCGCCGACATCCAATAGACGTCGTCGTTGATGTCGATCTCGAACTTGAACTCATCGCCCATGAGGCGCTTGAGCTTGACGGCGTTGAGGAAGATGGAGCCGTCTTGCACGGCGCCCACGAAGATGGGCACGCCGTGCTTGTAGCAGGTGGACAGCAGCGAGGGCTGCTTCACGCCGAGCTTCTTCTCGATGGCCTGGATGTTCTTGCCGAGCAGGTAATGGAACTCGGGCGTGGTCATCTTGCGCTGGAACTCGGGGCGGCGCAGGAGGGCGGAGAAGAGCCGGTCGGTGTCCAGCAGGGCCTCCTCCCAGAAGCCCAGATCGTAGATGCGGATGATGCGGGCCAGGCGGTACTGGAGATCTCCCGCGTTGGGGTTCACCTCGCGGATGGCGTGGCCGATGATGCGGTGGGCGTCGTGGTAGAGGTTGGCGCCGGTGGTGGTGAGCGCGGAGATGACGCCCTTCTCGATGAGGGGGATGATGCAGCTCTGGTGCAGGCCGGCCGGCGTCATGGCGCCCGAGAGCGTGAGGAAGATGGAGGCATCCACCTCCATGGAGCGGCGCATCAGCTCGAACGCGGTGCGCTCCTGGCGCCCCACGTAGGCCGAGAAGGCGTGCTCGAGCAGCTCGGTGGGCGACTCCTTGCCGGTGATGGGACGCGGATCCGCCTTGCGCGCTCCCGAGTAGTGGGCGCGCAGGTTCTTTCGGTTGTTCGAGGGGTTCTTTGCCATGGCGCGCGATCTACCACCGCCCGCGCGCCGAGGGGAGCACGGGTTTACTTGCGCTTCTTGCCCTTGCCGCCCTTGTCGGCCGGATCCACGTCCGGCGGCGTCAATTCCACCTCGGGAGTGCCCAGCACGCGCTCGCGCACCTGCTCGGCCGTCAGGTGCCCCGTGTCCGAGACGACACACGACACGTACGCCAGCTCCGCCAGGACCCGCTTCGCCCGGGCGCGCACGGCCTCGTCCTCGGAGGACAGCAGCTCGGACGCGGCGGAGATGTAGCTGCTCGCCAGCGACTCGAAGAGGTACACGCGGTTCTCGATGGTGTCGTCCTTGGCCATGACGCTCCTCCTCCCGGGGGGACTCACAGGCTGGCGAATCCAAGGGTTATCCCACATCCTATGGATGGTAGGTGGAGCCTTCAACCCGAGTCCCCTGGAGTGAGCGGTGATCGACTTGCATTCCCACACCACGGCGAGTGATGGCCAACACTCGCCCGCCGAGCTGCTGTCCCTGGCGGCGAGCGCGGGGGTGACGGCGCTGGCGGTGACGGACCACGACACGGTGGCGGGGTTGGCGGAAGCGGCGGAGGCGGCGAGGGCACACGGGGTGGAGCTGGTGCCGGGCATCGAGGTGTCCGCGTTCGTGCTGAAGAAGGAGGTGCACATTTTGGGGCACTTCGTGCGGCCGGACTTCCCGGAGCTGGCCCGCTTCGCGGAGCGGCTGCGGGTGGACCGCGAGCAGCGGATGGAGCGGATGGTGGAGCAGATGCGCAAGCTGGGCTTCCCGGTGCGGATGGAGGAGGTGCGGGCGATTGCCGGGAGCGCGCAGCTGGGGAGGCCGCACCTGGCGCGGTTGCTGGTGGAGAAGGGCTTGTGTCTGGACGTGAAGGAGGCGTTCGACCGGTTCCTGGGCGCGGGCAAGCCGGCGTGGACGGACCGGTTCAAGCTGGAGGGCCGGGACGCCATCCGGCTCATCCATCGCGCGGGAGGCACGGCCACGCTGGCGCATCCGGGCAGCTCGAAGCTGGAGCGCTACGACATCCTGCAACTGGCGCGCGAGGGCCTGGACGGCCTGGAGGCGCTGCACACGGACCACAACCCGAGCGTGCGGGAGAAGTATTTGAAGTTCGCGAAGGAGTTCGACCTGGTGACCACCGGGGGCAGCGACTTCCACGGCGAGCAGGTGACGCCAGGCAGGCGTCCCGGTGACTCGACGACGCCCCGTGAGAATTTCGAGAAGCTGCGCGCCCGGGCCGCGTCGGCGCGGGCATAGCGTGGCGGGTACGGACAATTTCATACACCGGGTGATGGGGTTGTGCCGGGCCCGCGCCGTTTGTATGCACAGGCACATGCAAGCTCTTCTGACGAACCTGTTCTCCCGCTCGACCCAACAGCCGGAGCTCCGAGAGGGAATCCCCGTCCTCCCGGGCGCGCTGCCCCTGGTGGGCCACTCCCTCTACACCATGGGCAACGCCCTCACCTTCCTCCGGGACGCGGAGGCGAAGGTGGGCCCGCTGTTCTGGACGAAGAACATGGGCATGTACACGCTGGTGTGCATGGGCGAGCCCGGCTTCGAGCTGCTCAAGAACAAGGTGACCAGCAGCGAGTTCATCCGCGAGGGGTCGCCGGATTTCGTGGGTGACTCGCTCCTGTCGCGGGATGGGACGCCCCACCGGAGCCTGCGCTCGGCCATGAGCGGGCCCTTCACGCCCCGGGGTCTGACGTCCAGCGGGGCCTCCGCGATTTCGGCCGAGGTCATCGAGTCCTATGTGACCCGCTTCCCCGAGGAGCCCTTCTCCCTGCTCGCCCAGACGCAGGGCCTCGCGCTCGACATCATCTTCCGCGTCATGGGCATCGACAGCAGCGAGATGGAGGCCTGGAATCGCAACTACCGCGAGTTCATCCTGGGCGCCCTCCCCATCAAGCAGGACTTCCCCTTCTCGCCCGCGAGGCGCGCCCGGCAAGGGCGGCTGTGGCTGGATGCGAGCTTCTCGCGGCTGATCTCCATGGCGCGGGGCAAGCCGGACATGCCGGGCACGCTCTCGGCGCTGCTGAAGACGCGCGATGAGGAAGGGCGCGAGCTCAGCGAGCAGGATCTCATCCAGAACCTGCGCCTGCTGGCCCTGGCGGGGCACGAGACGTCCGCGTCGGTGATGGCCTGGATGGGCATCGTGCTCGCCCAGCGGCCGGACCTCTGGGACCAACTGCGCGAGGAGGCGGTGGCGGCACCGGACCTGCCCCGCTCGCCCGAGGATCTCAAGCGCCACCCCTTCGCCGAGGCGCTCTTCCGCGAGGTGCTGCGCATGTACCCGCCCGTGTCGTCGACGGGGCGCCAGGCCAAGGAGGATCTGGAGCTGCACGGCAAGCGCGTGCCCAAGGGCACGACGCTCCTCGTCCCCCTGGGAGCCTACGGCTACGACCCGAAGCTCTTCCCCGAGCCGGATCGTTTCGATCC
Organism: Archangium sp.; assembly: GCF_057119385.1. Taxonomy (NCBI): domain Bacteria; kingdom Pseudomonadati; phylum Myxococcota; class Myxococcia; order Myxococcales; family Archangiaceae; genus Archangium; species Archangium sp. The sequence goes on from NZ_DBNGVP010000070.1 coordinate 82,926, forward strand.
CTCGCGCTGGATGGGCAGGCGGTTGCCGCCGTCGGCCATCGAGACCGCGGCCTTCGGAGGCGGCCCCCACTTCTGCCTGGGCTACCACCTGGCCTGGATGGAGGTGGTGCAGTTCGCCACGGCCTTCGCGCGTGAACTGGCTCGCCGGGGGAAGAGGCCCCAGCTCGCTCCGGGAACCGCGACGCCCAAGCTGACCTACATCCCCTTCGGCGCGCCGCCGAAGAAGACGCGCATCCAGCTCGCTGCGGCCTGAGTGACACAGGACGACGCCGGCGCATGGCACAACCCGGGGTGCGGATACCCTCACCCCGACCCTCTCCCGGTGGGAGAGGGAGTGTCAGCGGAGGAATGTCCGAGGAGGCACAGGGCGCTCAGCGGTCGCGGGCGACCTTGAACTTGCTGGTCAGCACCGTGAGGCTGTCCGCCACGTTCTGCAGATCCTGCGCGATGCGCGTGGTGCGGCCCGTGGCGTCCACGCCCTGCTTCACCAGCTCGGCCACGTTGCGCGCGCCCTGCACGGCCTGCTCGCTGGACTGACGCTGCTGCCGCGTCGCGATGGTGATCTGCCGCGCCGCCTCGCTCGTGCCGCGCGCCAGCTCCACAATCCGCTGGAACACCGCCGAGGCCTGCTCCGCCACCTCCACGCCGCGATCGCTCGTGGCCATGCCCACGCGCGCCTTGGTGGCCGCCTCGTTGCCCGAGTCCTGCACCTTCTCCACGATGCGGGCGATGTCGCGCGCCGACGCGGACACGTTCTCCGCCAGCTTGCGCATCTCCGCCGCCACCAGCGAGAAGCCCCGGCCCACCTCGCCCGCCTTGGTGCCCTCCAGCGCCGCGTTCAGCGCCAGCAGGTCCGAGCGCTCCGCCACCTGGTTGATGACCTGGGCGATCTTCGACACCTGTTGCAGGTCCTGGTTGAGGCCCACGATGGCATCCGCCACGCCCTTGGACTCCATGCGGATGTCGTTGATGCCCGCCACCACCTGCGCCACCACCGCCATCGCCTCGGCCACCGCCTCGTGCGTGCGCCGCGCGCTGGACTCCACCACCTCGGTGGAGCTGGAGATCTGTTCCGCCGTGCGGCTCAGCTCCTCGAACGTCGCGGCGATCTGCTGCGCGTACGCCGCCTGCTGGCTGATGACGTGCTCCTGGTCCGCCGACGCGCCCGTCAGTCCGCGCGAGGCGCTGGAGAGCTGCTCCAACCGCGCCAGCAGTTCCGACACCGTGCCGCGCAGCGTGCCGAGCATCTCGTTGAAGGAGTGCGCCATCATGCGCACCTCGCCCGCCGAGGCCACGTCCATCTCGCTGAGCGACAGGTCTCCCTGGGACACCTCGCGCGCCGCCTGCGTCATGCGCGTCACCGGCTCGGCGATGGCCCGTCCGATGAAGAAGGTGATGAACAGGCCCACCACCATGGCGCCCAGGTACACGAAGAGGGCCTGCTGCATGGACTCCGGCTTCATCTGGTCGGCGTCCAGGCCCACCACGTAGGTGTGGCTCCCGGGCAACCGGCAGAAGAGCACCGGGAGGCCCTGCGGGTGCTCCATCGAGCACTCCTCGCCCTCCTTCGGCGTGCCCTTGAGCCCCTTCGGCAAGCCGCGCTCGGACAGCACCTTGTCCCCGGGCGAGAGCACCGCCTGGAAGGCCACCGCGCCCACCTGCTCCACCCGATCGAAGACGTTCAGGAGCTGCGGCACGGCCCGCAGACCGATGTCTCTCGAGGCCACGGGCTGGGACTCCGAACGATCCGGAGCCGTCACCCCCGCCTGCTCCAGCACGGCCGAGAGCTCATGCGAGGCGAGCAGACCCACGACCCGGGTGCGATCCTCGAGCCGCTCCAGCGACGACTTCCGCTGCTGCTCCGGAAAGTAGAAACCGCTGAACAGGGCCACGGCGATACTGGGAACCAGCACCGCGAATGCCACCTGCCAGCGCAAACTGAGACGACCCCACATGCCCGGGCTCTCTCCTATCTGATCGGAAGACGCGCCAGCCCGTGACCCTAGGCCCCCGGTGCGCGGAGCGTCAAACCCCCTGTCCGGGCCCCCGGGAGTGGCGGGCGGGCGGCCGAGCCCGTCCCGGGGCTTTCCTCTGTCATGTCCGGGGCTTGGCTTCCGGGGTTTCTCCATTGACACGGCTGCCCGGTGTCCCTAGGGTCCGCGCCGAATGAACCCCACGCTCGACCCCAACCCCCTGGCGCCCTACCTGCCGCTGGCGATCGTGCTGCTGCTCGCGGGTGTGCTGTCGCTCATCATCGTTCAGCTGGCCGCCGCCCTGGGCCCCAAGCGTCCGAGCGCCATCAAGTCCACCGCCTTCGAGGCCGGCTCCGAGAGCAGTGGCCCGGCGCGCCAGCGCTTCGCGGTGAAGTTCTACGTGGTGGCCCTCCTCTTCATCGTGTTCGACGTCGAAGCCGTGTTCCTGTACCCCTGGGCGGTGAACTTCCAGGCGCTCGGCTGGTTCGGCTACGTGGAGATGCTCGTTTTCGCTGCGACCCTCGTGGTGGGCCTTATCTACATCTGGAAGAAGGGCGCCCTGGAGTGGGAGCACTGAGGGCACTGAGGAATCATGGCTGACTCTGACATCGCACCCGTACTGACCACCCGCCGCGACGAGGCCATGGGCTTCTTCGAGCGGATGGTGTCCAAGGGCCTGGGTTGGGCGCGCAAGTACTCGCTCTTCACCTACCCGTTCGCCACCGCGTGCTGCGGCATGGAGTTCATGTCCGTGGCCGCCGCCCGTCACGACATCGCCCGCTTCGGCGCCGAGTTCCCCCGGTTCTCGCCCCGTCAGGCGGACATGCTGATGGTGATCGGCACCATCAACCAGAAGCAGGCGCCCATCCTCAAGCGCGTGTACGAGCAGATGGCCGAGCCCAAGTGGGTCGTCGCCTTCGGCGTGTGCGCCTCGTCGGGCGGCTTCTACGACAACTACGCCGTGCTCCAGGGCATCGACCGCATCATCCCGGTGGACGTCTACATCCCGGGCTGCCCGCCGCGCCCCGAGCAGGTGCTCGACGGCCTCAAGCTGCTGCAGGACAAGATCGGCAACCAGGTGCACCGGGTGGGTCACAAGGGCTCGGCCCCGCACGACCTGCTGGCCGCGCAGTACAACCTCAGCAAGTAGGCCCCGCGCACCACCGGGTGCAGCGGCTCCAGGGCCCCGCGAACCTCTCCGGAGGTGGCGGGGCCCTCGCCTTTTCGGACGAGCAGGCGGGCTCGCGAACCGTGCGGACCTCCGGGGGACGTGCGAGAATGCACCATTCCCCCTTACCGCCGAGGTCGCGTGGACGAAGCCGGGCAGACACGACCCCCCCTCATCGACTTCCTGCGGGAACCGGTGGGGAGGGCCCTCGAGGAGGAGCGCCGGCTCAACACCGCGCGTCTGGCGCTGCTGCGCTTCCTCGGCGTGTCCGCCATCCTGGCCATCACGGTGTACCTCGCCCGGGTGCAGGGGCTGGCGGACTGGGAGGTGTACCTCGCTCCCTTCAGCGCCTACTGGATGTGCACCGCGATGACGGTGGGCATCGTGTGGCGCTGGCCCCGCGGGGCGAGCTGGGCGGGCCTGTCGCTCGCGGTGGTGGACGTGCCGGCCATCTACTGGCTGCAGCACCTCGCCCTGCCCGTGTCCCCTTCTCCTGGAGGCGTGGCGGGTTTCACCCTGGGCCTCTACTGCTGCATCATCGTCCTGTCGGCGCTGTCGCTGCGCCGGCCGGTGCTCTTCGCCGTGACGGGAGCGGCCTGCGTGGCCGAGGTGACCCTGCAGGCCGAGGCCTCCATCGGCGTGGGGGCGCGCGTGGTGGCGGTGGTGGTGCTGGTGCTGACGGGTGCCGCCGCGCGCTACCTCTACCACCGCATCCGCGTGCTCATCTCCGCGGTGACGAGCGAGGAGCTCAAGCGCGCCCAGCTCGGCCGCTACTTCTCCCCCGCGGTGGCCGAGCGCCTGCAGGACCTGGCCTCGCCCGTGTCCACCCCCGAGGTGCGCGAGGTGACCATCCTCTTCTCGGACCTGCGCGACTTCACCGCCCTCAGCGAGCGGCTGTCCCCCGAGGCCGTGGTGGCCATCCTCAACGAGTACTACGGCCGCATGGTGGAGGTCGTGTTCCGCCATGGCGGCACGCTCGACAAGTTCATCGGGGACGCACTCATGGTATACTTCGGTGCCCCCCTGCCGGACCCGGCGCACCCCCGGCGCGCCGTGGAGTGCGCCCTGGAGATGGTGCGCGAGCTGGAGGCGCTGAACGCCGAGCGGACCGCCCGGGGTGAGCCCGCCCTGCGCATGGGGGTGGGCCTGCACACCGGGCGGGTGGTGCTCGGCAACATCGGCTCCACCGCCCGCCGCCTGGAGTACACCGCCATTGGCGACACGGTGAACCTGGCCAGCCGGATCGAACACCTCACCAAGCAGCACCGCACCCCGGTGCTCGTCTCCCGGGAGACCCGGGAGCGGGCGGGGGACGGGTTTCACTGGCGGGAGGTCCCCCCCACCCCGGTGGCGGGCAAGCGAGAGCCGGTGGCCACCTTCATTCCCGGGCCCCTTACCGCCCGGGAGGGCACCGAGGAGCCGGCCCGGAAGCCCCATTCCGGCGAACGCCGGCTTCTGACTCGCGTAAGTAGTGAGGATGCCTGAGGGATTACGTTGACGCCTGCCGGGGGGCATCCTTATAACGCGCCGGATTCCATAGCCAGCATTGGGGCCCCCTTTGAGCACTTTCGCACTGGACAGGGTCACCGCCCAGTTTCCGGAGGCGGTGGCGGAGCGCTACCTCGACCGCACTGGCGGCGCCTGGGCCGTCATCCACGCGGAGCACCTTCCCAAGGTCGCCGCGTTCCTCAAGAACGAGCTGGACTTCAAGCTCTTCACCTCCATCGACGCGGTGGACCGCCTGCACCTGGCGGAGAATGATCCGCGCTTCGAGGTCGTCTACTTCATCTACTCGCTGTCGCGTCACGAGCACGTGCGCTTCAAGGTGCGCGTGAGCGAGGCCCGTCCGGAGATTCCCTCCATCACGCCCGTGTTCCGCGGCGCCGACTGGTGGGAGCGCTTCGTCTGGGACTTCTACGGCATCCGCTTCTCGGGACACCCGGACCTGCGCCGCGTGTTGCTGTACGAGGAGTTCCAGGGCCACCCGCTCCGCAAGGACTACGCCCTGCGCGACCGTCAGCCGCTCATCCCCGAGCGCCCTATCAAGGACATCTTCCGCGGCCCCGGCACCAGCGGCGTTTCCTGAGCGCCTCCCACCGGCAGCCTCCCGAGGACAGACATCATGGCGGACACCCACAAGCCCGTGTCACCCCCCACCCCCGAAGCGCCCAACCCGGACACCGACGCCTACGCCCACGAGGCGGAGCTGGAGGCCCACCTCCAGACCAAGCGGATGTACGTGAACATGGGCCCCTCCCACCCCGCCACGCACGGCACCGTGCGTCTGAAGGTGGAGCTCGAGGGCGAGAACATCGCCGAGATCGACTGTGAGATCGGCTTCCTGCACCGCGGCTTCCAGAAGAGCTGCGAGAACGTCACCTGGACGCAGTGCCTGCCGTACACGGACCGGTTGAACTACGTGTCCGCGATGATGAACAACTTCGGCTTCCTCAACGCCGTGGAGAAGCTCATCGGCCTGGAGATCCCGGAGCGCGCCCAGTACATCCGCGTCATCGGCTCGGAGCTGCACCGCATCCATGATCACCTGACGTGCGTGGGCGCCACGGGCATGGAGCTGGGCGGCTTCGCCCCGTTCCTCTTCGCCGTGGAAGCGCGCGAGCTCATCATGGACCGCGTGGCCGAGCTGACGGGCGCGCGCCTGACCACCAACTTCGGGCGCATCGGCGGCATGAACCGCGACCTGCCCGAGGGCTGGAGCGAGAAAGTCATCAAGACGCTCGACAAGGTCATGGAGCACGTCAACGAGATCGACGGGCTGCTCTCGCGCAACCGCATCTTCGTGGACCGCACCAAGGACACGGGCATCATCACGGCCGCGGACGCCATCGACTACGGCTGGACGGGCCCCTGCCTGCGCGCCTGCGGCGTGGACTACGACGTGCGCAAGGTGAAGCCCTACTGGGTGTACGACCGGATGGAGTTCGACGTCCCGGTCGGCGAGAAGGGCGACAACTACGACCGGTACCTGATGCGCATCGAGGAGATGAAGCAGTCGGATCGCATCATCCGCCAGGCGCTCCAGCAGATTCCGGCCGGCCCCATCATCCTGGACGACTGGCGCATCGCGCTGCCGCCCAAGCCCGAGGTGTACGGCACCATCGAGGGCGTCATCTCGCACTTCAAGCTGGTGATGGAGGGCGTGCAGGTGCCCGCCGGTGAGGTCTACGACTGCACCGAGGCGGCCAACGGCGAGCTGGGCTGGTACATGGTGAGCGACGGCAGCGGCCGTCCCTACAAGGTCCACGTGCGCGCGCCGGGCTACCCCATCCTGTCCGCCGTGCCCCACATCATCAAGGGCAAGCTGCTGGCGGACCTCATTCCCACCTTTGACACGATCAACATGATCGGCGGCGAGGTCGAGCAGTGAGCGACAACGACACCAAGAAGCCCACCGGAGACGCCCAGCCGCCCCCGAAGGGTGCGCCCACGGATACGCCGGCGGCGAAGATCGGCTCCCAGCCCTCCAACCCGCCCGCGGGCGCCAAGCTGGACACGCCTCCGGCCGCGCACAGCGCCCCCACCGCGCCGCCGCCTCCTCCCGCGGCCAAGCCGGCCGGGCCGCCCCCGCCCAAGAACCCGGGCTTCGTCACCTGCACCATCGACGGCAAGGAAGTCGTCGTGAAGCCGGGGACGAACATGATCGAGGCGGCCCGGATGGTCGGCTCGGACATCCCCTACTTCTGCTACCACCCGCGCCTGTCCATCGCGGCCAACTGCCGCATGTGCATGGTGGAGGCCTCCAACGCCCCCAAGCTGGTGCCCGGCTGCCAGACGCCGCTCGTCGAGGGCCAGGTCATCAAGACCACCACGCCCAAGGTGAAGGAGCAGCAGCGCGCCGTCATGGAGTTCCTGCTCCTCAACCACCCGGTCGACTGCTCCATCTGCGACCAGGCCGGTGAGTGCAAGCTGCAGGACTACTACATGCGCTACGACTACCGCCCCTCCCGGCTCGAGGGCGGCAAGGTCATGAAGAACAAGCGCAAGGTGCTGGGGCCCCGCGTGGTGCTGGACCAGGAGCGCTGCATCATCTGCAGCCGCTGCGTGCGCTTCATGAACGAGATTCCGAAGGAGCCGCAGCTCGGCATCTTCGGCCGTGGCAGCCACGAGGTCATCGACACCTTCCCGGGCAGCGAGCTCAACAGCAACTACTCGCTCAACACCGTGGACATCTGCCCGGTGGGCGCGCTACTCAGCCGCGACTTCCGCTTCCGCGCCCGCTCCTGGTTCCTGTCCGCCGCTCCGTCCGTGTGCACCGGCTGCTCGCGCGGCTGCAACATCTACGCGGACTTCATGGCGCAGGACACCTACCGCTACCGCCCGCGCGAGAACGAGGCCGTCAACAAGAGCTGGATGTGCGACCACGGCCGCGCCACCTACAAGGGGCTCAACACCGGGCGCGTGCTCAGCGCCGTGGTGGGCCGCCAGCAGGGCACCGGCACCGCCCGTCCGGAAGTGGCGCGCAAGGAGGCCATCCAGGCCGCCGCCAAGGCGCTCTCCGGCGTGAAGGGCCAGGTGGCCGTGCTCGCCTCGCCCGTGGCCTCCAACGAGGATCTGCTCGCCACGCTCACCTTCGCCAAGGCGACGCTGGGCGCGAAGGAGATCTACGTGGGTGGCCGCCCGCAGGGCGAGGCGGACCACTACCTCCTCACGGCGGACCGCAACCCCAACCGCAAGGGCCTGGAGTTGATCGCCCAGGGCCTGGGGCTGGCGCTCAAGCCGTTCGAGGACCTGGTGAAGGCCCTGGACGGCGGCAAGGTGAAGGCGCTCTACGCCGTGGGCACCGAGGTGCCGGGCAACGTGGAGACCTTCGCGCAGGCGGCGGCGAAGCTGGACGTGTTCGTGGCGCAGGCCACCAACGAGTCGCCGCTCACCGCGCAGGCCACCGTGCTGCTGCCGGCCTCCGCGCACGTGGAGTTCGATGGCTCCTTCGTGCAGGTGGACGGCCTCATCCAGCGCTTCCGCAAGGCCTACCCGTCCAAGGGTGACGCCGTGGGGCACTGGGCCCTGGCGGCCGAGCTCAGCCGCGAGATGGGTGGCACCGCGGCCTGGACGTCCTCTCGCGAGGTGTTCCGCGAGCTGGGCAAGCAGGTGGCCGCGTTCGCCGGGTTCGATTGGGACAAGTCGGCTCCTCCCGACCGGGAGAAGCCGGGCATCAACCCGCTGCCGACCGCCGCCGACGGCCGGCCTCCGGGGTACCGTGAGTTCGGCGCTCCCAGGGTCCGGGGTATCTGACAATGAAGCGCACACTCACCATGCTTTTCTGGTTCGGCGTCATGTTCGCCCACTTCGTGGGCATCATGGCGGCGGCCTATGCTCTGGGCGGTCTCGTGGAGGGGGTCCTCCCGGGCGGTAGCCGCCTGACGAACCTGGCCATCCTGATGGTGGCCGTCGTGATGGGCATCGCGTCCCTGCTCACGGTGGCCGAGCGCAAGTGGAGCTCGCTGATGCAGAACCGCATCGGCCCCAACCGCGCGCGCATCAACCTGCCGGGCATCAAGAACAGCGCCCTGGTGGGCATCCCCCACTTCCTGGCCGACGGCATGAAGATGCTGTTCAAGGAGGACTTCCTCCCGGCCACGGCCAACAAGCTGCTCTACAACCTGGGGCCCATGCTGGCCTTCGCGCCGGTGTTCGCCCTGTTCGCGGTGGTGCCCGCCGGCCCCACGGTGTCCGTGTTCGGCCACACCGTGGACATGGTGGTGGCCACCCCGGACTTCGGCCTGCTCTACGTGTTCGCCATCGCCTCGCTGGCGGTGTACGGCACGTCGCTGGCCGGCTGGTCCTCCAACAACAAGTTCGCCCTGCTCGGTGGCGTCCGCGCCGCCTCGCAGATGATCTCCTACGAGGTCGCGCTGGGCTTGTCGCTGGTGGGCCTGATGATGGCCTTCTCCACGGTGCAGCTGCCCGCCTTCGTGGGCAACGTGGCCAACGAGCTGGGCATGGGCAATGCCGCTGTCGGCCAGGCCCGCTACCTGTGGGAAGCGCGGGTGGGCGGCTTCGACATCGGCGTGCCCGCGTGGGGCTTCCTGCTGCAGCCGCTGGGCTTCTTCCTCTTCTTCGCCGCGGCCTTCGCGGAGACCAAGCGCGCCCCCTTCGACACGCCCGAGGGTGAGTCGGAGATCATCGGCTACTTCGTCGAGTACTCGGGCATGAAGTTCGGCCTCTTCATGATCTCCGAGTTCGTGGAGATCGTGGTCCTCTCCGGCCTCATCGTGGTGCTCTTCTTCGGTGGCTACCACCTGCCCTTCGGCGGCGAGTGGCTGTCCAACCTGGCGCTGATGAAGGAGCACGGCTGGCTGTACGGCACCCTCCTGGGCACCGTGTTCTGGGCGAAGGTGATGTTCTTCGTGTGGCTGCAGCTGGCCATCCGCTGGACGTTCCCGCGCTTCCGCTACGATCAGATCCAGACGCTGGGCTGGAAGATCCTCCTGCCCATCGGCCTCTTCAACGTGTTCGCCACGGGCGCGCTGGTGCTGTGGGATCCGTCCCTGCGGGCGCTGGCGGTGTTCGGCCTGCTGCAGATCGGCCTGCTGATCGCCCTGACCACGTCCTCGGCGCTCAAGTCCGAGGAGGGCCACGGCGGGGGTCACGGGCACGGTCACGACGCCCACGGTCACGACGCGCATGGTCACGGCCTGCCGGCCCACGGCCACGCCGCCCACGCGGACACCCATTCCGGTGCGCACTCCGGTGCCGCCGCGGCTTCGCACTAGGCTGAGAGAAAGACACCATGGCTTACAAGGCGACTCAGGATCCCCGCACCGACATCCGCGAGCGTTCCTACCTGCCGGAGCTGATCAAGGGTCTGGCCATCACCACGCGGCACTTCCTGCGCAACCTCTTCGGGACCCGCGAGGTGGGCGTCCCGTTCGAGGATCGCAAGGGCACCAGCCTCGTCACCACCGTGCAGTACCCCGAGGAGAAGGTCCCCTATCCTCCCGGGTACCGCGGTCTGCACCGGCTGGTTCCGCGCGAGGATGGCAAGCCGCGCTGCGTGGCCTGCTACATGTGCGCCACCATCTGCCCGGCCCAGTGCATCTACATCGAGGCCGGGGAGTACGAGGTGGACGCGGCCGAGGGTGAATCGCGCGTCATCGAGAAGTTCCCCACCCAGTTCGTCATCGACGAGCTGCGCTGCATCGTGTGCGGACTGTGCGTGGACGCGTGCCCCAAGGACGCCATCCGCATGGACACGTACACGCACACTCCGCCGGAGTACAACCGGCAGGGCTTCGTCTACGACATCCCCAAGCTGCTCAAGGGGCCCGCCGTGGCGCACCCGTCCGACCCGTGGAACAAGCGCCCGGGCTCGGAGCAGCCGGCCCACGTGCACAAGGAGGCCCACACCCGCATCGGCGAGGGCCACGAGGGCGCGCACCACGGCCACGAGCTCGCCGCGGGCCACTCGCACGGCGACCACGTCACCCCGGGCACCCGCTCCACCGTGGTGTCCAACGAGGGCCCCGTGCCCGTGACGAAGTTCCTCAAGTAGGACGTCCGGCACTCCGCCGGCTTCCGGCCCGCCCTCCCCGCTTGCTCGCGGTGGAACGGCGGGCCGGTTCCGTTTCGAGGGGGGCCCGCGTGCAGCGGCATTGGAGCCCTACAACCCGGTTCGCTGCGTGCGAGGGGGCTGGCCCTCACCGGCCGCGCGACCCTTTCCGCCTCCTCGCAAACGCCGTAGGGTGGGTGACGCATGAAGCGCTACCGCCTCTCCGTGTGCAAGGGCTCGAGCTGCAAGTCGAACGGCTCCGACTCCGTGGCCGCGGCCGCCCGTGACGAGCTGTCCGCCCGCAAGCTCCAGGCGCGCTGCGAGCTGTACCGCGGAGGCTGCTACGGCTTCTGCCACATGGGCCCCAACGTCGTCATCCGCGAGGAGACGGGACGCAAGCGGGATCCGCTCTCCCCCGAGGACTTCCAGCTCATGGGCTGGGAGGGCGAGGTGTACTACTCGCACATGACCCCGGAGAAGATGAAGCGCGTGGTGGCCGAGCACATCGAGCAGGACAAGCCCGTCGTCGAGCTCTTCGGCCACCCGGACGAGGCGGAGTAGTCCGTCCCCCCTTCACTTCCCCTCGAGCGCGAACACGCCGTCCCAGTCCTCGGGCGGCGCCGCCGAGGCGAACTTGCGGCAGCGCTCGGCGTACACGCCGGCCACCGGATCCTGGAACGTCTCCGCACCCTGCGTGAACAGCGCCAGCGCCTCGTCGAAGCGCCGCTGGTGGTACGCGGTGAGCGCCTGCTCGTAGAGCGCGAGCTGCTCCTGCATTTGCGGGGTGATTTCACCCTTGCGGCCCACCAGCTCGTGCAGGCGCGAGGGCTCGGCCCGGCTCTTGAGCCGCACCCGATCCACCTCGCGGAAGACGTAGGCGTCCTGCGCCAGCTTCGCCGCGGTGTCCCCCACCAGCACGAAGGTGCCGTAGCCGCGGTTGAGGCTCTCCAGGAACATGGAGAGCTTCACCGACTCGCCCATGACGGAGTACTTGGACTCGAAGTCGCTGCCCATGCCGCCCACCAGCACCTCGCCGCTGTCGATGCCGATGCGGCACTGCAGGTGCTGGCCGTACGTCTTGTCCCAGTACTCCTGGCGCTCCGACAGCACCGTGCGCACCTTCAACGCGGCCTCGCAGGCGTGGTGCGCATGACGCTCGGTGCGCACGGGCGCGCCCCAGAAGGCCATCACCGCGTCGCCGATGTACTTGTCCACCTGGCCGCGCGTGGCCCGCACCACGTCCGTCACGTCCGTCAGGTAGTCGTTGAGCAGCTGGATGAGGCGCTCGGGCGTCAGCTCCTTGGCGAGCCGCGAGAAGCCGACCAGGTCACAGAAGAAGACCGTCACCTCGCGGCGCTCGGGCCGCGTCAGCAGGCGCAGGTCGCGCGTGACGAGCCGCGCCACCTCGGGGCTGACGTAGCGGCCGAGCACGTCGGTGACGAAGTGGCGCAGCTGCCGCTCGGAGCGCGAGGCCTGGACGATGGTGAAGATGAAGGTGAGCCCCATGGCCAGCAGCGGGCCCATCATCGCCACCCAGAGCCGCTCCTTGAGGAAGATGTGCCAGGCCCCCCAGGCGTAGAGCAGGCCCACCGCGCTCATGGCGCCCAGGTACACCAGCACGTCGCCGGACGAGCGCAGGCCCCGGTTGAAGGTGAGCGCCACGAAGGCACCGATGAAGGCCATCCCCAGCGTCAGGAAGAGATCCATCCGCGGGGTGGCGCGGGTGATGCCCTCGGACTGCAGCAGGTTCACCAGCGACTGCGCGAGCACCGCGCCCGCGGGCGTGTACTCGCCGATGGGCGTGTGCTGGTAGTGCATCCCCTGGCGCGAGGTGTTGGTGAAGACGATGAGGCGGCCCTCGATGTCGTGCACCGCCCGGGGTGGCACGCCCTCGCGCACGGCGAAGAGGTTGAGCAGCACGTTCCACGCGGGAATGGCCCGCGACACCGAGCCCCGCGAGCCGCGCCCCACTTCCGCCGCATCCCAGCGCACCAGGCTGTAGCCGGACTCGTCCATGGGGATGGAGAAGCGGTCCCCCACGTACAGCCGGCCGTCCGCGTAACGCAGCTGGCGCGTGTTCGCCAGGCGCATCGCCGCCATCAACGGCAGGGAGGGCAACACGTGCCGGGTGCCCTCGCGCGAGCGGTAGCTGACCAGGTGGGGCACGGCCCGCACCACGCCATCCGGCTCGGGCAACACGGTGCTGGAGCCGTACAGGCTCGCCGTGCCGAGCAGCGGCGCCACCGGGTGCTCCAGCTGCCGCACCTCCTCCAGCTGCGCCACGTCCAACCCCTCCACCTGCACCTCGGCCAGCGACACGAAGAGCTCGAGCGGGCCCACGCGGTGCGTGTCGTCCGTCACCCGGCGCTCCTGCACCTTCGGTGGCTCGCGCACGCCCTGCTCCAGCGCGACCCGCTGGCCCTCCTGCTCGCTGGCCACGCCCGCCCACACCTCCAGCGCGTTGCCCGCGGGGATGAGGTAGGCCGGCCGCTGATCCGACAACACCTTCTGCACCCGGCCCCGGGCCTCGGCCTCGTTCGGGTAGGTGCCCAGACGCACGCGGTACGGCCACAGCCGGCTGCCCGCGGGGATGCCCCGGTCCAGCGACCAGGAGAAGGCCAGCAGCGATTTCTCCGGGTAGCGATCCAACAGCTTGCGGAAGGCCTGGTCGTCGTCCAGCCCCTCCAGAGCGGGCGTGCCCTGGGCGAGGCAGGCGCGTGGACTGCGCTCGGTGAAGGGGAAGTCGAGCAGCACCAGCTCCGCGCCCTCGTCGACGAGCCGGTTGGACAGGCCGCCCAGAATCTCGCGGGGCCACGGGTTGGAGGCGATGCCGGGGTGCTCGTCCTGGCGGGCCTCGGCGAGCGTCTCGTCATCGAGCGCCACCACCACCACGCGATCCGAGCGTGAGGAGCGGCCTCCCAGTGAGCGCGCGCGCCAGTCGTAGGTGGCGCGCTCCCACGACTGCAGCCACGCCGAGGGCCGCGCCAGCAGCGCGATGGGGGTGGCGTCCTCGGACAGCAGGGCACGGGGGACGCGATAGAAGACGAGCAGCCCCAGGATGGCGCCGAAGAGCGTGGCCTGCAGGAGCGAGTAGCCGAGCCGCTGCAGGAAGCGGAGACCGGCCGAGTAGATGGGAAGGCTTCGCACGGGAGCAGGCACCATACCGCGTTCGGCCCCCATCCCCAGCCCTCCCGTGGCCCTGATATGCTCGCTCGCCGGGCCGTCCATCTGGGCGGCCTGCCCTTCTGGAAAGACGCATATGAAACGCATCCTGCTGTCCGCCGCCGTGACCGCTCTCCTGGTCGCCCCCCTTGCCTGCAACTTCGACCAGCTCCTGGCCGAGAAGGTGATGGTGGGCACCCTCCTGTCCACACCGGATGTGGACGTGTCGCTGGTCGCCATGTCCGGGCTCGACGCCGGCACGCTGCCCGACGGCGGCATCCCCCCGGGCGAGGAGCGGATCACCATCCCGGGCCAGACAGAGGCCTTCGTCTTCTTCGCCACGCGCGACGGCGAGCAAGGCACCCCCGAGCCACTCTCCGATGCCACCGTCCGCATCGAGATCCAGAACGGGGGCTCGCTCGCCCTCGAAAAGCAGGGTGAGGACACGGGCATGTACAGCCTGAAGAGCGACTATGGCGACGATGCGGGTGTGAAGTATGTGAATGGTGCCACCTACAACTTCGTCGCCGTGCACGGCGGCAACTCGCACGTGGGCCAGGTGAAGGACGCGCCGGCTCTGGAGCGGATTGAAGCGCTCCACCCGGCCGGGGGCTACGTCCGGCACGCGGCCAACCAGAGCCTCACGCTGAGGCGGCCCACGGAGAGTGGAGGCAAGCCACTGACGCTCGGCTTCGTCACCGTGGTCCCACTCGACATGGAAGGTCGAAAGGGTGCGATCACCTACACCAACATGCCGAAGGAGCCGCTGGACTTCCTGCAACTCGTGACGGCGACCGGCGAGTGGCAGCAGGAGATCCTCTCCATCCCGGGTACCGCCTTCCCCCAGAAGGACAGCAACTACCTCGTCATCTTCCAGACGGCGCAGCTCGGCGGCCCGCAGTCCGACAACCTGTTCACTGGTAGCACGCTGCTGGTGGGCACCGCCGACATCGGTCTGGTGCACACCCTCGAGTAGCCGCCCGGGTTCCTACCCCGCCTCCACCTCGAGCTCGAGCCTGCCCTCGAGCTTGAGGCGCAGCAGGTGGCCCGCGAAACGCTCGGACTCCTCGCGCGTGAGGACACCGCGGAAGCCCGGGCCCTCGGCCACCTCCACTTCCATCACCGGTCCGCGCTGCAGCAGGCGGAAGAAGTCCTCGCCGCCCTCGGGGCGCGGGACGAAGACGGGCAGGAATCCCTTCACGGGCAGCACCTCGCCCGGCGCACGCACGCGGGCCACCAATGCCGGAGCCTCCGGGCGCACCTCCGCCGGAGCCACGCCCTCTTCCGGGTAGAGCGGCGCGGGCGGGAGCGACACGTCCTCGGTGGAGTCGTCGAAGAGGAACCCGTGGCGAGAGGGAATGCGCCCGGCGAAGAGGTACAGCAACAGCACGGGAACATCCCCGCCCACCCGCTCCACGTGGAGGATGACGCGCGTGGCGCCCACCTTGCGCAGCAGCAGCTTCAAGCGCGGAGGCGAGCCGGCCAGATACCGCCGCACCCGGTCCTTCACGGTGGAGCGGATCTCCTCGAAGGCCGCCTGGAAGCGCGCCTCGCTCTCGGACTCCTCCTTCGCGAGCGCCTCGCGTGCCCGCGCCAGCTTCTCCTCGGCCTGGCGCAGGAAGTCCCGCATGGGCGCATCTCCGGAGGTGAGCGCCGACTCCTCCGCCGGAGCCGGTTCCGCCGAAACGGCCCGCTCCTGACTCGCCGCGCGCACCGCGCCCACCAGGAAGGAGCCCTGCTGATCCAACCGCTCGCGCTCCTCCTGGAAGCGCAACCGCGCGGTGCCGTACGCCAGCCGCAGCTCGAGCCACGCGTCATAGGCGGGCTCCAGCGTCTCCATGCCACGCACCCGGGCCAGGGCCCCGCGCGTCACGGCCTCCGCCGACGCCGAGGGCGCTCCCGGCACGCTCCCGGCGCGAGCCACGGGCGTCTCTCCCTCGCCACCCACCGCGGGCAGATCGCGAGGCGTATCCCGGCGCGGCGAGGACACGCGCCTGGGCGGAAGCTCCTGCGCCGCCGCGGGCCGCCGGGGCCGCACGGGTACGGGGAGCGGACTCCCCTCCTCCCACGCCCCATCGATGGCGGCCATTTCCCTCGGCGTGTCGCGGCGCAGCGGCGAGACCTCGCGCTTCACCGCACCCCGCGCCCGAGCGGGGGCCTCCACCTTCGGCTCCGAACCGGAGGCGCCCTTGCCTGCCCGGCCCTTGCCGCTGGCCGGCTTGCGTTCCTTCCTCGACGTCACGCCGCGAGCTCCCGCATGGACTTGGAGTGTACCGCCTGGAAAGTCGAAGGGGCGACCCGGTTGAGCGGATCGCCCCTCGACGGCCGCCCGGATTCCCGGGCGGAGCACGGACAGCGGACTCAGGCGCCGCGGGACACGGACTCGGGGCGCTGCTGGCCCGTGCCGTTGGACAGCGTGTCCCCGCCCTGCAGCCGGTTGCGCAGGTCATCGCGCAGCTCGGCACCGGGCTTGGGCGCCATCAGCAGGCCGAGGCCCGCGCCCACCAGCATGCCCACGGAGAAGGCGCCCAGCGCGGGCAACAGCCAGTCCGTGGGGCCCTTCTTCGTCTCGAGGCCGATCAGCTCGAGCAGATCGTCTCTGTCCATCTTCTTCAGATCCTTGGCGCTGAACATCGCGGGCACTCCATGTGCGGCGGGTGGGAAGGCAAGTCAATCACACCTGGGAACCCTGGGGGCGGTCCGAACCACCGGCGTTGCCGGTCCCGGCCATGCGGGCCCCCGTCTCGACGCCGCGCAGCGCCGCCTCGGCCATGCCGATGAGCTCGTCCTTGACCATGGGCAGCGCCGCCAGCCGCACGCCCAGCCGCAGCAGCCGGCCCGTGGTGCGCGTGAAGAGCCCGCCGCCGAGCACGTAGCCCACGCCGAGCGCCGCGGCCATCATCAGGTACGGATTGCGATCCACGCGGCCCTTGAGGTCCAACGTGTCCTGCAGATCCGTCACCGCGCCGCGCGCGTCGTCCCACAGCTGCTGCGCGTCCGAGCCGATCCGGTCCACCCGATGGCCGAAGCCGTCCTGCCCCTGATTGCCCTGTGCCTGGCTGCCGTTGGAAGACGGGCCGCCATTGCCCGGGTTGCTCTGGAAGGTCGTCATGTAGGAACTCCGATGCGTCGAGAAATCGGTGACGGGCTCAGCGGCGCGAGGCGATGCGGCCGATGATGAAGCCCACGGCCACGGCGCCCAGCAGACAGGTGCCCGGGTTGGCGCGGATGAAGCTCACCACGCGCGTGTTCACATCCTCCAGGTTGCGCCGCGCCTCGTCGATCTGCGGCAGGAGGTTCTCCTGGAGCTGGCGGGCCTTGTCCTGAATCTGCTGCGGGTTGACGTCCATGGAAACCGTCTCCTCTCGGGGTGTTGGGAAGGGTGGTGGCGAAGATGGGGCGTCTCAGCGCCTTTGGCTATTGCCGATGAGGAAGCCGACGAAGAAAGCCGCCCCCAGGCACGTGTAGGGCCGCTCTCGCACCCACTGGCGCCAGTCCGTGCGCCGCGCCACCTCCTGGCGCAGCTCGCCCACGGACAGGGCCAGCTCGGCGCGGGTGCGTTCGATCTCCGCGCGGATCTGCTCGGCCGTCTGGGGCACGACACGCGCCTTGCCGTCAGCGGCCATGGCCGGCCTCCGGGGGAAGGGTCGCGGGCTGGACGGCCGGCACCGGAACCGGCGTCTGCGCGAGCGCCGTCACACTGCGGTTGAGCTCCTCGGCGGTGTCGTCCATGAGCCGGAAGGACTTGAGCCGCGAGGCGGCTCGCGCGATTCCCATTCCTCCGCCCACGAGGTTGACGGCGCCCACCAGCGCGAGCGCGCCGTCCCAGCCGATCCACCGGGCCAGGAAGGCGGACAGCGCCGCGCACAGGAAGCAGTAGCCCACCAGCACGAAGGGCACGAAGGCGGCGATACGCGCCACGTCCGTGCCCATGACGCGCGCGTCCTCCATCAACTCCACGCGCGCCAGCGTGAGGTGCTGAGTCACCAGTTTGCTGAAACCATCCGTCAAGCGCCCGAGGAGCGCGCTCAATCCGCGCTCCGTCTGTTCGGTGCCCAAGCCCATCTGCTCCCCAGCCGTCGCTCTCATTCGGAGGTCCCAACGTAGGATCCTCCCTTTCTCCGCGACAACCCCGCCACGGAGGAATCTGTCCGGCGTTCGTCAGCGTCGGCCATCGGACGGACCGGAGGCCCCAGGCTAGCCGATGAGCTCCACCGGTGCCGAGAGGGGGGGCCGGGCCTCCAGGGGCGCCTCGAAGCGCATCACCAGGGGCAGGTGATCCGAGGCCACCGCCGAGAGCGGGGTGCGGTGGGCCTGGAGCGACAGCGGCTTCACGCCCGCGTCCACGTAGATGCGATCCAAACGCAGCATCGGGAGGCGGGAGTGGTAGGTGCGCACCCGGATGCCCAGCTCCAGGGCCACGTCGTGGATGGCCTGGCGCACCAGCCCGGGCACCGCACCGGGGCCCCAATAGTTGAAGTCTCCACACACGACGACCGGATCATTCCGCACGGCGTCGCGGAGGATGTCGGCGGACAGCAACAGCGCCTCCTGACGGCGGCGCTCGCTCATGCTCAGGCCCAGGTGCAGGCAGAAGAGGTGGAGCTGCCGGCCATTGCCCAGGTCCAGGTCACAGCGCAGGGCGCCCCGGGGCTCGCGGCGGGGCACGCTCAGGTCGTAGTTCTTCGACTTGAGGATGGGCAGCCGCGAGAGGATGGCGTTGCCGTAGCGGCGGCCGTTGCGCACCACGTTGGGCCCGAAGGCCATGTGCAGCCCGAGCAGATCCGCCAGGTGCTCGGGCTGATCCTCGCGCGACGTCACGCCCCGGTAGTCCCCCACTTCCTGCAGGGCGATGACGTCCGCGTTGATCTCCCGCAGCACGTCCCCCACGCGGTTCAGATCGAACTGGCCATCCGTCCCGATGCCGCTGTGGATGTTGTAGGAGACGAGCGTCAGCTCCACGTGTGGCCTGTTCCCGGGCGACTAGCCCTGCACGAGCCGCATGCGCTGCGCGGCGAGACGGGCCGCTTCCATGGGCAGCGACAGCAGCCGCCCCGTGGCCCGGGTGGCGTCCTGGATGCCCGACTGGAGGGCGCGGAACTGGCGCAGGGCCTCGTCGAGCACGTCCCGGAGCGCCGCGCGCGAAACCATCGTCGGCTCCTCGGACACCGGCAGCGCGCCGATGGGCTGGCCCCGGTTGGTGGCGGAGGGCTTCACCGGCGCGTTGGCCGACAGCCCCGCCAGCGCCTCGAGCTGCGCGTTCATCGCGCGTACCTGGAACATCTCCTCCGTCTCCGCATGGCTGCGGCCGTAGTGGATCTCCTTGTCGGATCGGCGCTCCACCGCATGCCGCGCGGACAGGGCCTGCTTGTCCCGGCGGCGCACCCCACGGGCCGGAGTCGACGTCTTGGGTGCGTTGAAGTGCTCGAAACGGAAGTTGCGCGGCATCCGATTATCTCCCCCTCAGAAACAGAAAACGGATGACGCGCAAGCTAGGGAGCCATGCGAGCAGAGGGAACTTCGAGGCTCACATGGGCCCGCTCGTCCGCCTGCTCCTCGAAGGACGGAGCATGCGCCCCTCCTTCCTCCGGCAGGTGGCGCTGACAGCCACGCGGCGGACATTCGGGGGGTTGTCGCTGCCGGCATTCGTTGACGCCCTCCCCTTCCGCACGCATATCTCGCCCCCGTGCACACCGCCCCGCTCAGAAGGCTTCCGTTCCTCCTGCTGGCCCTCGGACTGTCCGCTCTCGCCGCCGAGGAGCGTCCCCTTCTCTCCCTTCAGCCCGCCGCCGCCCGTCCGGGAGATCCGGTGCTCGTCACCGTGCGGGGCCTCACCCAGGTTCCCACCGGGACGCTCGGAGAGCGCCCCCTGCGCTTCTATCCGACGCGCGAGGGGTTCCAGGCCCTCACCGGCCTTCCGGTGGAGCTGACGCCGGGACCGGTGCCGGTGAAGGTGTCCGTGCCCGCCCAGGGGCTCGTCACGCCCACGGAGCTCACGGGCACGCTGGACGTGGTGGCCGCGGGCTGGCCCTCGCGCACGCTGAAGGTGGCCAACAAGTTCACCGTGAAGAAGCCCGAGCCCGAGGTGCAGGCGCGCATGGAGGCGGACAAGGCCGCCTTCGCCGCCGCCTTCGCGCAACCCTTCGCCGCGCCTCTCTTCCAGGACAACTTCGCCTGGCCGCGCCAGGACACCATCACCGCGCCCTATGGCGATCTGCGCACCTACAACGGCAAGAAGCAGAGCCAGCACTACGGCACGGACATCCGCGGTGCCACCGGCACGCCCGTGTACGCGGCCAACGCGGGCACGGTGGTGATGTCGCGGGATGCGTACGCCTCGGGCAACACGGTGCTCGTGCACCACGGCGCGGGCCTCTACACGGCCTACTTCCACCTGTCCGCCACGGACGTGAAGGACGGCGATCGCGTGGAGCGCGGCCAGCTGCTCGGCAAGGTGGGCGCCACCGGCCGCGTCACCGGCCCCCACCTCCACTGGGGCGTGAAGGTGGATGACATGTGGGTGGACGGCGAGACGCTGCTCAAGCTCGACTTCACCGGCGAGCCCGCCCCCGCCGTCACCCAGCGCGACAAGGAGTAGCGGTCCTTCAGCGATCTTTCCACTTCGGGGGCCGCTTCTCGATGAAGGCGGTGACCCCCTCGGCGGCGTCCTCGGTCAGCACGTTGAGGGACAGCTGCGAGGACAGGTACTCCAGCGCGGCCGGCAGCGGCATGTCCTCGGCGGTGAAGAAGGCCCGGCGTCCGAGCGCCAACACCGCCTGGCTCTTGCCGGCCAGCTTCCCGGCGAGCCCCGTCACCGCCGTGTCCAGCTCCGCCGCGGACACCACCCGGTTGAGCAGCCCCAGCGCGAGCGCCTCGCGCGCCGCCATCCGCTCGCCCGTCAGCACCATCTCCAGCGCCCGCTTGCGGCCCACGTGCCGCTGCAGCAGCGCCATCATCATCATGGGGAAGAGCCCCACGTCGATCTCCGGCGTGCCCAGCTCGGCGTGCTCGGCGGCCACGGCCAGGTCACACGCGAGCACCAGGCCCAACCCGCCCGCGAGCGCATGCCCGTTGACGCGTGCCACCGTGGGCTTGCGCACGTCCTGCAGCCGCAGCAGCAACCGGCCATAGGCGCGGCGGCCCTCGTGGGAGGCCAGAAAACCCCCCTCCCCGCCCATCTGCCCGAGGTCTCCTCCCGCGCAGAACACCTTCTCTCCCGCGCCGGTGAGCACCACCACGCGCACGGCGGCATCCGCCTCGGCGCGATCCAACGCGGCCATCAACTCCCGCAGCACCTCGGGCGAGAGCGCGTTGCGCGCCTTCGGCCGATCGATGGTCAGGAGCGCTTGCCCGCCTTGGGCCTGGTACCGGACGACACCTTCTCCTGCTTCCATGACGCCTCCGCGGGAGTGGCGGCGCCGGGAAGGACGCCGCGAAGGAAGGACTCGGCGATCTGCAGCTTGGCGCGCTCCAGCGCCTCGGGGCCACGGTCCTCCATCAGGCCGGACACGAAGGCGGTGAGGCCCAGCTCGATGGCGCCGAAGAGGAGCGAGGCGCACAGCATCGGGTCCAGGTCCGCGCGCAGCTCGCCGGTGGACTGGGCGCGCGCGAACATGTCCGCGGCCATGCGGATGGTGTCGAGGTAGGCCTGCTGACGGCTGACGACCTGGGTGCCCGCGGGGCTGCGGGCCACCTCGAGGATGAGCACCTTCACCGCGCGCGGGTCCACCCGGTAGGCCTCGAAGGCCACGTCCGCGATGCCGCGCACCTTCTCCTCGAGCGAGGTGCTCTCCTCCTCCGCCACCGCGCGCATGCGCGAGACGAAGCCGCTCCACCCCGTCTCCACGACGGTCTCCAGCAGCTCGTCCTTGTTCTTGAAGTAGTGGTAGACGAGCCCGTAGGCCACGCCCGCCTCTCGCGCCACGTCCGCGATGCGGCACCCGTGGTAGCCCTTGCGCGCGAACACGTCGATCGCCGCGCGCAGGATGGTGCGGCGGCGCTCACTCTCCCGGTTCCCTGCCGCCTCCGACTTGCTCTGCCGCTGACTCACGCGGTGTCTCTCCCCGGCCCGTTGATTCGCCAATCAGCCGGGGAGGACGCTACGGATGCAGGGGCCCGGGGTCAATGCCCTTGCCGGGCCTCTGACTACTGGATGGTGCCCTCGACGATGGGAGCGAACACGAGGGCCTCGTGACCCTCCTCCGGCGAGGCGGTGAACCGGCAGGGCGCGCTCACCGAGTAGGCGATGGGCCGCGGGTAGTCCGGCGCCGGAGGGTTGGCGGCGGGATCGCGCACGTCCTCCACCGAGTACGTCATGAGCGTGTAGGCCGGGTAGGTGAAGGCCTTGCCCGAGAGGAACGTGGACACCTTCACGGGCCCCACCGAGCCATTCTCGCAGCCGTCCGACTCCGCGTTGCGGGCGATGCTGTTGAACCAGGGATCCGCCAGCAGGAACGAGGCGACGTACGCGTCGAACTTCAGCATGTTCCGCACGTTCCGGGGCGGGGTGCCACTCGGCGCCGGAACGAGCTGGCGCACCACGGCCTTGGGATTGCGCGAGTTGATGGCGCGGTCCAGCTCGTGCGGCCAGCCCGTCCAGAGGATGCGCTCCTGCACCCAGATGAGCGTGATGGAATCGTACTTGCCGTTCTTCCCGTCCCACTTGCCATTGCCGTTGGCGTCGACGTAGCGCTCCTTGGCATCCCAGGTGCCGTTGTCGTTGTTGTCGACGAAGGGCTCGGTCAGGTCCACGAAGGGCTCGTCCGCGTCGCGCACGCCGTTGTTGTTGTTGTCGTCGAAGGCTTCCTCGCCCGAGGTGACGGCGATCATGCTCACCAGGTTGTCGCGGGGGTTGTTCTCCTTGCCCGGACGGACGGGATCCTGCCGGCGCGGCTCCTGGAGGGTGGGCTCCGCGAGGTAGCCGGCGATGGGATCGTCCTGCCACATGAACGGGTGCATCCACAGCGGCGCGATGTACTCGCCGGTGTGGGTCTCGTCGTTGAGCGGATTCCAGGAGAAGGTGCCCGGGGTCACGTCGTCGGGCATGGGCAGCGAGGTCTTGTAGAGGACCTGGGCATTGCCCACCACGTCGGTGACGCTGGTGGCGCTGGGGCCGATGGTGCCGGCCTCGGTGAGGAAGGACACCTGCGCCCCGGCGATACCATCGCCGTTGCGGTCGGCCACGTGGGCGATGCAGTTCAGCTTCACACCCGCGATGAGGTGACGCGTCTCATCGTAGGCGCCAATGGCGTGCACACCACCGGAGCCATCACCGGAGACGGAGCCGCACTGGAACGTGAACTGGCGGGAGTTGGAGGAGGAGCCGGCGAAGGTGACCGCGGGGCTGGTCACCATCAGGTCCTCCACCCGGGCGATCACCACCACGGAGGAGACACGGCCGCCCTTGGCCACCACCTGGGTGGAGGCAATGCCGGTGCCCACGTCCGTGGTGGCCTCCGGGGGGTTGATTTCGACACCGGAGACGGGCGCCTGCGTCTCGAAGACGATGCGCACGCCCGGCTGCGGCTGACCACGAGAGTCGATGGCGCGAAAGCGCAAAGTGGTGATTTCCCCCAGCTTGGGCTGAAGGGGAGATTGATCCACGAACTCCAGCGTGGCCGGGAGGGAGGGCTGGCATGCCGCAAGCACTCCACTCGCGATCGCCATCCACACGGCGAGACCCAGACGCATCTGAGAAGACTCCTTAGAAGAGGACTTCCATCTTCCCGGTCTCAGATGCGTCCAGTCAAGGACAGCGGCCTTTTCAGGGCTGCCTGGGTCAGGCCGCGGAGCCGCTGAACATGGCCCGGGCCACGCCCAGCAGGCGGTCGACATCCCGGGCTGTCAGGCCCCTCGCGCGAGCGAAGTCCGACAACGGCCGCAGCAAATCCTCCGTCTGCGCCGGTGTCTCCTCCGTTCCCGCGAAGAGCTCGCCCAGGCTCACGCCCAGGGCCAAGGCCAGGGCGGCAAGGGTTTCCACATGCGCAACGCGCTCTCCCCGCTCGATCATCGAGAGGAAGGAGACGCTGATTTGCGCCCGCTCCGCGAGCTCCTCCTGCGTCCAACGCTCCGGGCGCTGGGTGCGAAGTTCACGAATACGCTGTCCGATACGTTTGCCGAGTTCCGACACGAAAGACCTCGTCCTCCTCAGGGGGAATCCAGTCAGGGAGTGAAGAACCACGCACACGCGACCAGGATTCCTGCCTCCCGGTTCCGAACGCCCCGAGCTCCGTAACCGTGAGGTTCACTCCGAAGTCCAGGCCCGCTCGCCCCCTTGTCGAGTCCTGCCGCCCCTACGAAAAACGGAGGGAGGACACGCCGCGAGCTTGTGGCGGTGTGACGGTCTCGTATCGCATCCCGAGTCCAAAGCCGAGCCCCTCGTTCACACGCGTGGTACGTCATCGGCCGTGCGGCCGGTGGGCATCCGTGTGAGCGAGCACTTCCAGGAAAAATATTCAGTCTGGAATGGGGGCAGCCGAGCTGACACTCGGCCGCATGAGGGAAAAGCCTTACGTCCCGGGACGGCTGGCGCCGCGTGCGTCAGCGGCGGGAGGGGCGCTGGAACTCGATGAAGACCTCGTTGCCCTCCTGGCGCGTCTCGAACGAGACCTGCTCCTTGAGCTTGATGGCGACCCGGACGGTGCGGGAGGGACCCGCATCGGCATTCACGGAGGCCACCGCCGTGTCGAAGAAGGAGGTGTTGAGCGAGCGGGTGTTGTTGGACTCGGAGATGCGGGTGTTCTCCAGCTCCAGCACCACTTCCTTGTTGCCCTCGGTGACGTTGTAGCGGACGGGCTCGTTGGTGCGCACGAAGACGCGCGCGCGAGCCGGCTGGAAGCCCACCAGCGTCATGACCTTGCTGCGCGAGGAGCCGCCCGCGCTGTCACCCTGCTCGGGCTCCCGGCGCGGCGTCTCGGCCTGGGCAACGCGAGTCTGGCGCGCCTCGGCCTGCTGGCGCTTCTTCTCCTCGGCGGCGGCGCGGCGCTCCTCGGCGGCGGCGCGAGCCTCCTCGAGCTTCGCCTCCCGCTCCTCGGCGGCCTGGCGCTTCTTCTCCTCGGCGGCGGCGCGGGCCTCGTCCTGCTGGCGCTTCTTCTCGGTGGCCGCGGCCTGGGCCTCCGCCTCGCGGCGAGCCTTCTCGTCGGCCTGCTGGCGCTGCTTCTCCGCGGCGGCGGCGCGGGCCTCGTCCTGCTGGCGCTGCTTCTCCGCGACCGCGGCGGCTTCCTTCGCCGCACGCTCCTCCTGGAGACGCCGCTGCTCGGCCTCCTTGGCCTGCTGGGCCGCCACCCGCGCGGCCTCCTCCTGCGCCTTGCGATCGGCCACCGCCCGGGCCTCGGCCTGCCGCCGGGCCTCGGCATCCGCCTGGGCCGCCGCGGTCGCCTGGGCCGCGGCCTTCTCCTGCTGCTGCCGGTCCGTCTGGGCCGCCGCGGTCGCCTGGGCCACGGCCTTCTCCTGCTGCCGCGGGTCCGCCTGGGCCGCCGCGGTCGCCTGGGCCGCGGCCTTCTCCTGCTGCTGCCGGTCCGTCCGCGCCGCCACGGCCGCCTGCTCCGCGGTGGTACCGGGCGGGGTGGCCGCCGCCGCCGGAGCCGTGCCCGCCGGAGCCGTGCCCGCCGGAGCCGTGCCCTGGGCGGCGCCAGGCCGCTCCGCCACGGCCGCGCCCCCACCGCCCGCGATGGTCACCACCAATGAATTGCCGGCGGCCTGGATGTCCGTCTCCACCTCCCGCTCGTAGCCGATGAGCACCCGGGCGATCGACGACTCGTCCGAGCCGTAGCTGGCCGTGCGGATGCCGGTGATGGTGCCATTGCCGACGGCGAGCTCCTCCTTCACGCCGGAGAAGACGGCCTCGGAGATGTCGATGACGAGCCGGGGCGGATCCGTCATCGTGAAGGTGGTGAAGTTGGGCTTCCGGGTGCCCACGATCTCCACCCGGCCGCCCGTCACGTTGACGGCCGTGATGGTGTTGAGATTGCCCGGGGCCTGCCCCTCCTGCGCCAGAGCCAGGGCTGGCACCATCACGCAGGCAAGCAACGCAACCAGGATGGCCTTCATCGGCGACTTCCCTCTGGACGGACGCATGGCGTCTCGAAGCTAGCACGCGGTACTCGGGCTCCAACTTTCCAGCAATCCCGCCGCGAGCGTGGTGGGTTCGTGCCCTGAAAATGGCCATCGGGCCGGGCACTTCCCACCTGGAACGGCCACACCCCGGCATCCGGTTCATCGGCCTCGAGCGGTGGCACTGGTAGACGTCTACCAGTGATGTAGGCCAATGTGCGTCTTCACTGGTAGACGTCTACCAGTGAAGCCCTCGGACGGCAGCACTTCCCTCGCGCGGCGGCCCGCTCAGCGCAGCCGGGGCAGTGCCGGCTTGCGGGTGCGGTGGGTGCGCGCGTACTCGATGAGGTTCTTGATGTCGTAGCAGATCTGCCGGATGTCGTGCCCCATCGTCAGCTCGATGTGGCTGTTGCCCTTCACCGGCCGCCACAGCAGGTACTCGCTCTGGGCCGCGTGGTACACGCTGCGCGTGGACTCCACCGAGGCCAGCGGATCCATGTCCCCGAAGATGATGGCCATGGGGATGTGGATCTTCGAGAAGCCCCGCTTGAAGTCGTACCCGGTGCGGTAGCAGACCATCTCGCCGCGGCGGATCCACCGGGCGAACTGCTCCACCACCTTGCGAGGCTCGCGCTCTCCACCCTCGCGCAGCAGCCAGCGCACGTCCTTGGAGCTGACGCGAGCGGGATTGCTCAACCGGTTGATGCGGGTGGTGAGGCGGTTGAAGACGGGATGGTCCTCGGCCCGGGCGAGCTGCTTCTCCGCGAACTTCAGCCAGTCATCCACCGGGATGTAGTGGAAGCGGTGCTGCTGGGGACCGTCCCTGGGCTCCAACCACCGGGCCAGCTTCTCGTTGACGGCGGAGGCCCCGCGCGCGAGCAGCATGCGCCCGGTGTGCCCGACGCGCTCCTCCAGGTTGAGGCCGGCGATGGCCGTGTCGATGGCCGCGCCCAACAACGGAGTGCCCAGGGCCAGCACGCGAAGCGCCGCGATGCCGCGGCCCAGGTCCGCCGGAGAGCCGATGGTGATGAGGCCATCGAAGTCGTCGTGGATGCCGGCGTAGCCGTAGCCGAGCATGCCGCCCATGGAGTGGCCGCAGTAGAAGATGCGCTCGCGCCGGGTGATGCGTTTGACCCCCGACACGGCCGCCGGCAAGTCATAGAGGAAGTAGCTGTCGATGTCCCAGCCGTAGTCCAGGTCCTGCGGCAGCGGGCGGCGGAAGCGCGCGGCGCGCTCCTTCTGGAACTCGATGGAGCTCTTGCCGTGGCCGCGCAGCTCGAGGATGTGGATGTCCACCCCGAAGAAGAGCAGGTTCTTGACGAACTGGCCGCTCGTCCAGGCGTGCCGGTTCTGCGAGAAGCCGTGCACCAGCAGCAGCGGCTCGCCGAACAGGGGCTGCGCGAAGGGCTGCTTGACGGGGCGATAGCGGGTGATGACGAGGGACCAGCCATCGGCCGTCTCCACCACGTACTTCGTCTTCTGGTAGAGCGACCGGAAGTCGAGCTCATCGACCGTCGGTGTATGGGGACCCGTTGGAGTCGCCGCTCTCCAATCCGGCAAGCGCATACCGTGAATCTACGAACTGTGATGCAACGCGCCAAGGTTTCCACCGAGCCTGGCGCGCACGGACCCCACCAAAAACAGTGAACCCGTGCACAGGATGACGTCCGCCGGCGCGGCGCGAGCCCGTGCGCCCGCCAGCGCCGCGTCCAGCGAGGGCCAGGCGTACACGTCCGCACACCACGCACGCGCCTCGTCGAGGTAAAGCTCGGGAGCCAGCGAGCGAGGGGTATCGAGCGGCGTGAGGTGGACCGAGGTACAGCTTGGCAGGAGCGCGCGCAGCATCGGTCCGCGGTCCTTGTCGGCCACGACGCCGAAGACGCAGTGGACCTTGCGGCCCGGGTACAAGGAGCGCAGGCCCGCGAGCAGCACTTGCACACCGGCGGGGTTGTGCGCGCCATCCAGCAGCACGGGGGGCGAGCCGCCCAGCTCCTCCAGGCGTCCGGGCCAGCGAGCCCCGGCGATTCCCGCCCGCAGGGCTTCCGGGGAGACGGAGACACCGCGTGCGGAGAGCTGCTCCAGGCAGGCGAGTGCCACCGCGGCGTTCTGCCGCTGGTGCTCCCCTCGGAGGCCCAGGGTGAGGCCCTCCAGCGAGAGGCCCGTTCCCTCGTAGGCGAGGCGGCCGTCCGGGCGAGGAACCACGGAGAAGTCACGGCCCTCGAGGAGCAGGGGCGCGCCCACCTCCCCAGCCCTGCGCTCGATGGCGGCGAGGGCCTCGGGCTCCTGACGGCTCACCACCACGGGGACGCCCGGCTTGAGGATGCCGGCCTTCTCCCCGGCGATGGCCCCCAGGGTGTTGCCCAGGTACTCCATGTGATCGAAGGACACCGCGGTGATGGCGGTGACGAGCGGCTCGCAGGCGCTCGTGGCATCCAGCCGGCCACCCAGGCCCACCTCCACCACGGCCACGTCCACGGCCTCGCGGGCGAAGTGCCAGAAGGCCACCACGGTGCCGAACTCGAAGTACGTGAGCGAGGTGGCCGCGGCCGGGTGCCGCTCGAGCACCTCCAGAATGCGCTGGCCGAACACCTCGTCGGAGATCTCCTCCCCGTTCACGCGGATGCGCTCGTTGACGCGCACCAGGTGGGGCGAGGTGTAGAGCCCCACCCGGTGGCCCGCGGCGTGGAGCGCGGCGGAGGAGAAGGCACAGGTGCTGCCCTTGCCGTTGGTACCCGCGACGTGGAGCACGGGGTAGCGGCGCTCGGGGTGGCCGAGCGCCTCCAGGGTCTCCCGCACGCGCTCGAGGCCGAGCTTGATGCTGGAGGGGCTGAGCCGGGAGAAGAACTCCAGGGCCTCCGCCGGCGTCCGGGGCAGCGTCATCACTCGCGGGGACTAGCCGAGCAGGGTGACGAGCTGGCCGAGCTTCGCGCGCAGCTCCTTGCGGTGCACGATGGCGTCGATCATCCCGTGCTCCACGAGGAACTCGGAGCGCTGGAAGCCCTCGGGGAGCTTCTGGCGGATGGTCTGTTCGATCACGCGCGGGCCGGCGAAGCCGATGAGGGCCTTGGGCTCGGCGAGGATGATGTCACCCAGCCACGAGAAGGAGGCCGCCACGCCGCCGGTGGTGGGGTGGAGCAGCACGGAGATGTAGGGCTTGCCCACGTTGCGGAAGCGGGCGATGGCCGCGCTCGTCTTGGCCATCTGCATGAGGGAGAAGATGCCCTCCTGCATGCGCGCGCCGCCCGAGGCGGAGAACACGATGGCCGGGCACTTCAGCTCATGGGCGCGCTCGAAGACGCGGGTGACCTTCTCGCCCACCACCGAGCCCATGGAGCCGCCCATGAACTCGAAGACGAAGCAGCCCACGGACACCGGCTTGCCCTCGATGCGGCCCACGCCGGAGATGAAGGCGTCGTTCTCGCCGAGCGCCTTGCGGGTGGAGCGCAGCCGGTCCTTGTACTTCTTGGAGTCGGTGAACCCGAGCGGATCCTGCGGCTCCAGCTCCTTGTCGAACTCCTCGAAGCTGTCGGGGTCCAACAGAGACGTCAGGCGGGCGCGCGCCGTCCAGGGGAGGTGGTGCTCGCAGTGGGGGCAGACGTTGAGGTTCTTCTCCAGCTCCTGCCGGTAGATGATCTCGTCGCAGCTCTCGCACTTGGCCCAGAGCCCCTGCATGCGGCTGGGGGCTTCGATGGGCTCGGGGGCGGTGGCGATACGGGGCTTCTTGGAGAACCAGGCCATGGGAGGGCGGTTAACCGCACTCCCCGGGGCCCGTCAAGCCTCAGAACTCGAAGGTATCGCCCAGCTCGAGGATCTCCACCGGCATCTCCCGCAGCTCCTTCTTCAACTGGGGAAGGAAGGCCGGCTTGAGGTGGTAGACGAGCACGTTGCAGCCGTTGCGCTGGAACTTGGTCAGCTCGTCCTCGAGCATCTTCGGCGTGAGGTGGCCGGAGACCTCGGCCAGTTGATGCAGTGCGTTGGGGAAGCTCGTCTCCACCAGGAGCGCCTTGAGGGTGGGCGTCTGGTTGAGCACCTTCCACAGCTTGTCCGTGGGCCCGGTGTCCCCGCTCATGGCCATGGAGGTCCGGCCGCGGGTGATCACGAAGCCGCAGGACTCCACCGGGTGGTGTACGGGGATGGACTGCACCGTGTACGGGCCCACCTGGAACGTGCTGCCGGCCCGGAAGGGCTTGATGCGCAGCACCGGCTCCTTGCGCGTGGGAATGCGCGTGAAGTCCGGCCAGAGCGCGTTGTTGAACATGTTCTCGCGCAGCGCACGGGCGCACTCGCGCGAGGCATGGATGGTGACCGGCTTGTCCCGCCGGCCGATGATCAGATCCGCCATCAACGGCAGATCCTTCACATGATCGAAGTGGCTGTGGCCGACGAGGATGTCGTCCACCTTGCAGAGCTGCTCCAGCGACAACGTGCTGGTGAGCGCGCCCGCGTCCAGCGCGAGCACGTCATCCACCAGGAAGCACGTGGTGCGGCACGAGGGAAGCTCACCGCCATGGCAGCCGAGAACCTGGAGCTTCACGCTAGAGCTCTCCGAACTTCCACTTCATCTCCAGGTATTGGAGGAAGTCGTGGACGCGCGCGGTGTCATACACGGTGAGTCTGTCACCCGAGCGCTCCACCAGGCCAGCCCGCTCCAGACGATCCAGCATGTTGCGGATGGCCGGCTCGCCCACGCCGATCTGCCGGGGCAGCTCGCGCACCGCCAGCTCGATCTCCACGCCTTCCTCCATGGGCCGCCCGCGCGTCTGGCACACCTGGAGGATGTGGTGCACCACCCGGCTCGCCGGATCCGCGTGCAGCAGGTTCTCGATCTGCGCGTCCGCCTCGGACAGCCGCTCCGCCAGCTTCTTGATCATCCGCACGGCGATCTCCGCGTTGCCGCGGATCATCCCCTCGAACGTCTTGGGATCGATCACCAGGAGCTTGGCGTCCTCGCTCACGCTGGCCGAGGCATTGCGAGGCTTGTTGGAGATGATGGCCATCTCGCCGAAGAACTCGCCCGGGCCGAGCACGGCCAGGACCTTCTCCACGTCCCGCACTCGCTTGGAGATGGCGATTCGTCCCGACTGAATGACGAACATCTCCTTGCCGGGCTCGCCCTCTCGAAAGAGGACGGTGCCCTTCGGGAATTCCTTGCCGAATCGCTGAAAGAGGGTTTCCTCGGCGCCCATCGCAGGGCGAGTTAAGCCGTCCCCACTCGCAGGGTCAAATTCCGGCCGGATTTTGATGGCTTGTGGACCCTCGGTGTCGTCCAGACGCCCACCCCACCCGAGGCGCCTGGGAGCCCCCTTTGGAGCCCCCGCGTCCAGGACGACGCGAATGTGACACCCGGGGTGCTTCCGGCCGAGACAAGCAGAGGGGGAAGCCGATAGAAGGCCCGGCCGTGGGAACGACCTACAAGCAGGCAGGAGTGGACATCGAGGCGGGCGATGCGTTCGTGGAGCGCATCAAGCCCTATGCGGCGCGGACGGTGAGGCCGGAGGTGGTGGCCGGGGTGGGCGGCTTCGGGGGACTGTTCGCCCTGCCGCCCGGGAAGTACCGCGAGCCGGTGCTGGTGGCGGGCACGGACGGGGTGGGCACCAAGCTGAAGGTGGCCTTCCAGGCGGGCCGGCACGGGACGGTGGGAATCGACCTGGTGGCCATGTCGGTGAACGACATCCTCACCTGCGGGGCCGAGCCGCTCTTCTTCCTGGACTACTTCGCCACGGGGCGGCTGGAGGTGGACGCCGCGGCCGAGGTGGTGAAGGGGATCGCCCAGGGCTGTGAGCAGGCGGGGTGCACGCTGCTGGGCGGGGAGACGGCGGAGATGCCGGGCTTCTACGCGCGGGGCGAGTACGACCTGGCCGGCTTCTGCGTGGGCGTGGTGGAGCGCTCGGAGATCATCGACGGCAAGAGCGTGGCGCCGGGCGATGCGCTCATCGGGATGAGCTCCTCGGGCCTGCACTCCAACGGCTACTCGCTGGCGCGCAAGGTGCTGCTGGAGGACGCGAAGCTGAAGCTGGACGCGGTGCCCGAGGGCCTGGAGCGGCCGCTGGCGGACGCGCTGCTGGAGCCCACGCGCATCTACGTGAAGGACGCGCTGGCGCTGGCGAAGGCGGTGAAGGTGAAGGGCTTCGCGCACATCACCGGCAGCGGGATTCCGGGCAACCTGCCGCGGTGCCTGCCGGACGGGACGCGGGCGGTGCTGGACGAGAAGACGTGGAAGCGGCCCGCCATCTTCGAGCTCATCCAGAAGCTGGGCGGAGTCGAGCGCCAGGAGATGTACGACACCTTCAACATGGGCCTGGGGCTCATCGCGGTGGTGGCGAAGGCGGACGTGCCGGCGGCGCTGGCGCTGCTGAAGGGGCGCGGGGTGGAGGCGGCGGAGGTGGGCCGCGTGGAGGCGGGCCAGGGCGAGGCCACGGCGGTCATCGAGGCATGAGCGGCCGGACGAAGCTGGGCGTGCTGGTGTCGGGCAGTGGGAGCAACCTGCAGGCGCTGCTCGACGCGTGCGCGCGGCCGGACTTCCCGGCCGAGGTGGCGCTGGTGGTGTCCAACGTGCCCACGGCCTTCGCGCTGGAGCGGGCGAAGAAGGCCGGGGTGCCGGCGGTGGTGCTGGAGCACAAGGCCTTCGGCTCGCGGGCGGACTTCGAGAAGGCGCTGGTGGAGAAGCTGGTGTCGGCGGGCGTGGAGTGGGTGTGCCTGGCCGGCTTCATGCGGCTGCTGGGCGTGGACTTCCTGGGGCGCTTCGCGGGCAAGGTGCTGAACATCCACCCCTCGCTGCTGCCGGCCTTCACCGGACTGCATGCCCAGCGGCAGGCGCTGGAGCGAGGGGTGAAGATGGCCGGGTGCACGGTGCACTTCGTGGACCCGGGCATGGACACGGGCCCCATCATCGCGCAGGCGGCGGTGCCGGTGTTGCCGGGAGACGATGAGGCGGCGCTCACGGCGCGCATCCTGAAGGAGGAGCACCGGCTGTATCCGCTGGTGGTGAAGCTGGTGGCCACGGGCGCGGTGCGGCTGGAGGGCGGGCGCGTGGTGACGACGGCGGGCCCGGCCGTGGGCGAGCTGAGCCTGCGCAACCCCGGGGAGCCGGGATGACGCGCGAGGAGCGGCTGGCGGCACTGCGCGAGGCGCCGGTGGTGCTGGTGAGCGCGTGCCTGCTGGGCGAGGCGTGCCGGTACGACGGCAAGTCGAAGGGCTCGAGCCCGGTGATGAAGGCGCTGGAGGGCAAGGAGGTGGTGCCCGTGTGTCCGGAGACGGGCGCGGGCCTGGGCATCCCGCGGCCGGCGGTGGAGCTCAAGGGCGGCGCGGGCGCGGAGGTGCTGGCGGGCCGGGCCCGGGCGGCGGAGGTGGAGTCGGGGAAGGACCGGACGGAGGCCTTCCGCCTGGGCGCGGAGCTGGCGCTGGCGGCGGCGCGGCGTTTCGGGGTGCGCGTGGCGGTGCTCAAGGAGCGCAGCCCCTCGTGCGGCACCCAGGGCACACACGTGGATGGCCAGGTGGTGCGGGGCCAGGGCGTCACGGCCGCCCTGCTCTCCCAGGCCGGGCTCATCGTGGTGAGCGACGAGGAGCTGTGACGGCTCGCTAGAAGAGCGGCCCGGCACCCGGCGGAAGGCCGCCTCGACCCCGGGCCGCGCCCTTGTTAGACCTTCCCCCACCCACCGAGCGTGGGCTGCCATGGCCACCATCCTGGGACATACCGTCGAGCCACCCGGCCCCTGCAACTACCTGCCGGACCAGACCTCCTCGCTGGAGCAGCTGGTGATGCAGGACGTGACGGCCGAGGAGTACGAGCGGATGCTCGTGCGCGGGTGGCGCCGCTTCGGCCCGCTGTACTTCCGGCCCGCGTGCCAGGCGTGCAACCGGTGCGTCTCGCTGCGCATCCCCACGGCCACCTTCCAGCCCAACCGCAGCCAGCGCCGGGCCCGGGCCGCGTGCGCCCACTTCCGCGTGGAGGTGGGCCCGCCCCGCGTGGACGAGCCCCGGCTGGCGCTCTACCGCGCCTGGCACGCCGAGCGGGAACAGACGCGCGACTGGGACGCCTCACCGCTCGGGATGCGCGACTACTTCCTCCAGTTCGCCTTCCCCCACCCGTCCGCGCGCGAGGTGGCGTACTACGACGACACCGCCGAGGGCGGGCCCCGGCTGGTGGGCCTGGGCATCTGCGACGAGACGCCCCACGCCTGGAGCGCGGTGTACTTCTTCTTCGATCCGGCATACGCGCGCTGCTCGCCGGGCTCCGCCAACGTGGTGTTCCAGGTGGAGCTGGCGCGAGCGCGGGGCATCCCCCACGTGTACCTCGGCTACCGCGTCCAGGAGTGCGCGTCCCTGCGCTACAAGGGCACCTTCCGCCCCCACGAGCTGCTCGAGGGCCGTCCCGCGCCGGGAGAGCCCCCGCGCTGGCTTCCCCCGGAGCCCTCCGGAGAGCCCCCGCCGTAGCGGCTCCCCTCCCTCCTTTTTGGACCCCTTGGGCGGGAAAGCGCTGCCGGGCCCACGGCAACGTGTGTAGTGTGCGCCCCGCAATGTCGACGCCTGTCGCCAGATCCAAGCCGCTCCCCTCCACCACGGCCCCCTCCCGGCACGTCTATGACGTGATCGTCCTGGGCAGCCAGCTGGGCGGGGCGCTCGCCGCGGCACTGCTCGCCAAGCGGGGGTACAGCGTTCTCCTGGTGGAGCACGACGGGACCGGGCCGGGCTACGAGCACGACGGCTACGTGCTGCCCTACGCCCCCTTCGTCGCCCCGGCGCTCAAGACGATGCCCGCGGTGGAAGAGTCCTTCACCGAGCTGTCGCTCACCGCGGCGCTCCAGCGCAACCTCCAGCCCCACTCGCCCGAGTTGCAGCTGGTGATGCCGCGCCACCGCGTGGACCTGCACACCGACGCCGCCCGCCGGCGCGCCGAGCTGGTGCGCGAGTTCGACGCCGACGCCGAGCGCATCCTCGCGGACCTCACCGCCACGGCCCTCCAGCACGAGCCCTCCGACGCCTTCTTGAAGCAAGGCCCGCCGCTGCCGCCGGACGGCATCCTGGAGTCCTGGAACCTCAAGAAGCGCGTGGGCCAGCACCCCGGGCTCCAGACGGAGCCGCGGCTGGCCGGAGAGGACGAGCCCTCCAAGCTGCTGCGCGGCCTGCTGCCCTTCGTCGTCCACCTGGACCAGCCCGCCTCGCCCCTGGCGCGCACGCGCCCCCTGTCCCAGGCCCTGCAGAGCCCCTGGCGCTACCCGGGCGGCCGCGATGGCCTGCGCAAGCTGCTCTTCGAGCGGCTCGTGGAGCTGGGGGGAGACCTGCTCAGCCCCGAGAACACGGACACCTACGTGGTGGAGGAGCTGCACTTCGAGGGCGGCCGCTTCTCCGCGGTGAAGCTGCTGCGCTCGGACACGCTCTACCGGGCCTCGTGCCTGGTGTCCGCCACGGACGCGGGGGCGCTGCGCCGGCTCATCACGGACCGCAAGAAGCACCGCGGCCTGAGCGAGCAGCTGGATCTCTCCACCCTCAAGTCCTTCCTCTTCGCGGTGAACTGGGTGGTGCCCGAGGCGGTGCTGCCCCGCGGCATGGGCGAGCTGTTGCTGATGGACACCCAGGACGCCGAGCTCGGCCCCCTGCTCGTCCAGCAGCACCCCGCCCGCACGCCCGAGGGCAAGGAGGACCCCGCGCTGCGCGTCATCTGCGCCGGGGGTTTCGTCCCGGCGAGCGTGCGCGACCTGGGTGAGGGCTATCTGCAGTCGCTGGCCATGCGCATCGACGCCCACCTGGACGCGCTGATGCCCTTCACGAAGGACAAGCGCCTGCTGCGCTCGGCTCCCTACCTGGATGCCGGAGCGGTGCGGGGCAGCCGGCTCATGCCCCACCCGCATTACGTCTTCGACACGGAAGCGGTGCTGGGCGTCTCGGGGTTGAAGCAGCACACTCCCACGAAGAACCTGCTGCTGGCCGGGCGCGAGGTCCTCCCCGGCCTGGGGCTCGAGGGAGAATTCCTGGCCGGAGCCCGGGCGGTGCGCCTGGTCCAGGAGATGATGAAGAAGAAGGCGGTCCTCAAGCGCTGAGGGCCGATCAGACTGGATTTTCCAGTGGTTTGTAGGTAGGTTCCGCCGCTCTCTTAGGGCGGGCTCTCATTTCGTCCCTGATTTCAAGGAGTTGGCAGTCATGGCCTGGAAGTGTGACATCTGCGGGAAGCGGCCGCTCGTGGGCAATAACGTCAGCCACGCGAACAACAAGACGAAGAAGCGGACCCTCCCGAATCTGCAGAAGATCCGGGCGTCCGTCGAAGGGCGCACGGAGCGCGTGCTGGCCTGCACCCGCTGCATCAAGGCGGGCAAGGTGACGAAGGCCGCCTGAGGTAGCCCGTCGTGAGCTCGCGGGTGGGAAGATCGCGTTCGAAGAAGACCGCGCTTCCGCCCAGCGAGCGGCAGCACCCCCGGTCGGAGGATCTGGACCTCGTCTCCACGGAGGAGATCGTCCGCCGGTTGCATGAAGAAGACGTAGCCGCCGTCCGTGCGGTCCGTCCCGCGCTCGCGGAAGTCGCGCGAGTGGCTCGGATCGTCGCGGATGCATTGCGGGACGGTGGCCGCCTGCTCTACGTGGGCGCGGGCACCAGCGGGCGCCTCGGGGTGCTCGATGCGAGCGAGTGCCCGCCCACGTTCGGAGCCTCCCCTTCCCAGGTGCAAGCGGTGATCGCCGGTGGACGCCGGGCGATGACGCGCGCGGTGGAAGGCGCGGAGGACGACGTCGAGGCCGGTGCCGCGTCGATGATCCGGCTGCGCGTGGGCCCCCGGGACGTGGTGTGCGGCATCTCCGCGAGCGCCCGGACGCCCTTCGTGCTGGGCGCGCTGGACGAGGCGCGGCGGCGGGGAGCGCGCACGGTGCTGGTGTGCTGCAACCGGCCGGGCCCGAAGGCGAAGGCGGACCACGTGCTGCTGGCCGAGACGGGGCCGGAGCTGGTGGCGGGCAGCACGCGGCTGAAGGCGGGCACGGCGACGAAGCTGCTCCTGAACGCGCTCACCACGACGGCCTTCGTGACGCTGGGGAAGGTGTACCGGGGACGGATGGTGGACGTGCGGCCCACGAACGAGAAGCTGCGGGCCCGGGCGGCGCGGATGGTGGCGGAGCTGACGGACCTGAAGCCGGCGGCGGCGAAGCAACTGCTGGAGCAGGCGGGCCACGAGGTGAAGGTGGCGCTGGCGATGCACTTCACGGGACTGACCGCGAAGGAAGCCAGACGCCGCCTGAAACAGACCCCCCTGCGGAACCTGGCCGACAACCACCCCTCGCCCTCCGGGAGAGGGACGGGGTGAGGGTGCCCGGGCCTCGGGTTCACCCCCGAGAGCCCCCACCGTCCCTACCCGCGCAACCACTCCACCGCACGGTCGAACACGGCCGTGAACCCACGCTCGACCTCCGCCTCATCGGCGCCCTGCAGGGGAAACGGGTTCGCGTGGTCATACGCGTACGCCATGTCCAGGATCTCCACCCGAGCGCCAGAGCCCGACAAGGTCCCCGCGACGGCCTCGGCCGGCATCACGCTGTCCTTGCGCAGCGGAATCGCCCGGACCCGCGGACCGATCCGCTGAAGAGCGGCCTCACGAGCGGCATGGAGCCGGTCATCGCGCACCATGAGCTCGAAGGCCTGGCCCACGGCGTCCTCGGAG
The DNA here is from genome assembly GCF_057119385.1 of Archangium sp. Lineage (NCBI taxonomy): Bacteria > Pseudomonadati > Myxococcota > Myxococcia > Myxococcales > Archangiaceae > Archangium > Archangium sp. The sequence continues at coordinate 120,429 of NZ_DBNGVP010000070.1, forward strand.
ATGAGCCGGCTCAGCTCGGGCCGGAGCTGCTTGTGCGAGTCGAGCTGATCGAGAAACACGTGCAGCGCGCGAGCGGCCGCGCTGTCGAGAATCTCCCGGGCCAGGGGCGACGTCTGTGACAGCAGACAACCCCCGCAGAAGTTCACGAGCCGGGAGTCGGCGAACCGCCCGCCCTCATCGGCCATGAAGAGGAGCTCGGCCAGGAACGCGCCGATGGAGTACGCGAAGACGTCCAGCCGGGCGCCGGGAGCCAGGAGCGGCTCCTCTCCGCGGTGGACGATCTCGGCCAGGCGCGAGACATCCTTCAGGGTGCGGACACCGGACCAGACGAAGCGCTCCGGCCGGGCGTGGATGCGGGTGCTCAGGGCGGCGTTCGCGAAGCTGGAGGCCTCGAGCTCCGGCATGCGGCGCATGCGCTCGCGGCTGAGCAGCCGCATGGAGCGAGGGTCCGACCAGAGCGCCGGGGACCTGTCCATGTGGAAGGCGACGGGGAAGAGGATGACGGGGACGCCGAGCCCCTCGACGAGGGCCCTGGCCCACGGCAGGTACTTCTCCCAGCGGCGCTCGTTGAGGCCATGCAGGAGGAGCACGCCTCGAGAGCTCCGCTCGCAGCCGGGCGGAGCGAGGACGCGGTACGGAAAGTCGAGGTTCTCCTCGACGCCCTCGTCCCGGTCGAGCAGGCCCTTGTGGGACTCCGGCTCGAGAGCGGCCTCGGGCACCGGGAACGGCGGGGGGCTTCCGCCGGACGGCTCGGACGCGGAGCGGAACCGGCGCTGATGCAGGACGAGCCCGGTGTCCATGCTTCCAGCACCCCGCCCGTCCTGAAAGGCCTCGGCGAGCCTGCGGTACGTGCCGATGTAGCTCATGCAACCCCTCCCGCCGGGAGACCGCCCTCCCGCGCCCCCATGGTGTCATGAGGACGAAGGGCAGGACAGGGCCACCCATCACCCTGCCCTGCCCCCGGTTCATCCCGAGAAGGTGGCGTTACGGCGCGGAGCAGCTGTTCGCGCTCTGGCCCACGGCGAACAGCAAGGCCTCCTTCAGCGTGCCCGGCTGATCCGCGCGGTAGAAGCCGCCGCGGCCCGCCAGCGCGATGCTCTGGAGCATGGGGCTGCTGTCACCGTAGCCGACGACGAACGTCCGCACCGTCTGGCTTCCACCCATGTCGCTCCGCAGGTCCGTATGCGACAGGAAGAAGGCCACGTCATCCATGAAGTTCTTGTTGCCCACGCCAAGGCCGGTCGGCCAGTTGTAGTCGGTGTAATCACACGCCTCCTTGGTGACGCCAAACAGGTGGCAGTAGTTCACGCCTCCCACGTTGGGGTTCGTAATAGGGTTGGCCGCATCGAACGTGAGCAGCGAGCCATCCGGGTGCCTGGCGCCATTGGCCTCGAGAATGTCCATCATCTTGGTGATGGGCACCGAGTTGTCGAACCGGGGCGCGCCAGCGCTCACCACGATGATGTTGTTGCTCTGTGAGGCATTGCAGACGGATCTGTCAGACCCGGTGCCCTCCCAGGGCTGGCCCGGCAGGTACTTTCCGGTATAGGGGTCCGTATAGGGCGTCTTGAGCCACTCCTTGGCGTCCACGGCCCAGAAGGCACCCGGCTTGCCGGTATACGGGTCGTCGTAGGTGCCACCATTGCAGCAGCCCGGCCAGCCGAAGTATCCGGGATTGAGGGGCTGCTGGAACCAGGACCCCCACCGGTTGTCCGCCACCTGCGAGGAGAAGTAGCCACCCAGCCCGAAGAGGGCCTCGCCGATGGAGCGCTCGTTGTTGCGGAACCTCACCTCGTTGACGGCTTGCCTCAGCCTGGGCCGGTTCAGCGCCGCCTCGTTGAAGACGGGGTAGGACTGATCGCACGACGGACGGAGCTTCTCGCGCATCTCCGGCGGGTCGAACCAGCCATGATCCTCGCCGAACGTGGCCACGCCCATGCGGACGTTGAGCACCGAGCTGATGACGTCCTTGAGCGCCTTGCGCGCGATCACGAACTTGGGCGGACGCACGTTGAGCACGCGGCCACTGACCACCCACTTGCGGAACGCCTCGGGGGGAAGCGCCGGCTCGTCCAGCGCCTTGGTGGGGCCCGCCTGACCCGGATTGGTGGCCTGGGTCCTGGAGGTCACGATCGGACCCCGCCACCACCCCTTGGTGTTCAGACACGTCATGCACTCGTTCATGAGCGGCGCGTTGCCGGTGGACCCGCCATAGGGGTAGTCCGTCGTGTCCCAGCCCACGCTCGCGTAGCAGGCCGACAGCGTATCCCCGTAGCTGTTCAAGGGGCCCGCGAAGTCGTTGCCGTTGATCGACCACGGGCCCTCCTTCACGTTCCAGGCGAGGCGCCGGCCGCGCGAGAAGTAGAACCGGTTCGGGTCGAAGAACGGCGACTTCAGGTCGCTGTCCGAGTCAAAGGGAATGGCGCCATTCTTCGCCGGATCCACGCTGGCCTTGTCGAACCAGCTCATCGCGGACACCAAGGCCGGGTCCGAGCAGCCCGTGTTGATGGCCAATCCCGCGGACCCTTCCCCTCCGAGGTCACCCCGGGCGGGGTTCGTGGGCGTGGGGTAGTAGCCGGGCGTGAAGGCCTCGGGCAGGTACTGCGGGTAGTTCTGCATGGCCTCGCTGTTGTCCAACAGGAAGACCACACCCGGTGGCACCTCCTGCGCCTGGACCGGAAGGGACAGCAGCCCCGAGACTCCAGCCGCCACCACGCCCACCGTCAATCCCAGCCGCTGGCCGAGCGGCCGCCTCGAAAAAGCTACACGTCTGCCCAAATCACTGTGCATGTCACGGGCTCCTGGGGAGGAATCTTCCAACGCCTCACACGGCCACGGCCGGTCTCGAGGCGCAATCTTGATACCGCAACGAGCAAGCACTTGTACATGCCCAAATCAAATCCTGACATCGAATTCCCGTCCCCATCCACCCCCGAAACAAAGGTGCGGTGAGAGCGAAAGACGCCTCATGTCAGGCCATGCAGTGATTGCGGTACGCAATGTTTGCGGTGTGCAGGCTTTGCGGTGTGCAAGGCTTGCGGAGTCCGTCCGGAGTCCCCCGCGCACGCCGTACGTATTTCTCTGTATGGCCGCCGGAAACGACGAAGGCCAGGACAGGGGCCTCACCGCGCCCTGCCCTGGCCTCGTCTCATCGCGTCAACGGGGTGCTACGGCGTGGAGCCCGGGGACGAGCGAAGGTCGTTGAGCGCGTGCCGGAGGGCATCCCGCAGCTCGGCGACGTTGTTCGACCGGTAGACCCGCCACCACCAGTCCCACGGTCAATCCCATACATCGATTCGATTCATTTCTCATATCACGGCCTCCAGACGTCCAAACCACACCACCACGGCCTCGACCGGCCTCGAGGTTTCCTCCCTGTTCGGGGAGGAGCGCGGGTCTGACGTGGATACACCCGGTGCCTGACACGCTCGGAGACACGCACGCGGGGTCCCGGCCAGGACTGTCCGTCATCGCCATGTGACTCCGGGTGCGGGCGGATTTGCTGGCGCGGGCCCGGAGAGCGGTGCACATTGCCGCCGCCTACCCCACGGCAACACTTCAAAAGGAGTCCCACGAATGAAGCTCTACTACTCCCCGGGTGCCTGCTCGCTGTCGCCGCACATCGTCCTGCGCGAGACGGGCCTGACCTTCGACGTCGAGAAGGTGGACCTGCGCAGCAAGAAGACGGAGTCCGGCAAGGACTTCACCACCATCAACCCCAAGGGCTACGTCCCGACCCTGCAGCTCGATGACGGCAGCATCCTCACCGAGGGCCCGGCCATCGTTCAGTACATCGCCGACAAGGCGCCCCAGTCCAAGCTGGCCCCGGCCAACGGCACCCTGGAGCGCTACCGCCTCCAGGAGCTGCTCAACTTCATCAGCACCGAGCTGCACAAGGGCTTCAGCCCCCTCTTCAACCCCTCCTATCCCGAGGACGCGAAGAAGATCGTCACCGAGAACCTCTTCAAGCGCTTCAACTACCTGAACACCTTCCTCGAGAAGGGCCCCTACCTCACGGGCGAGCAGTTCACCGTGGCCGATGCCTACCTCTTCACCGTGCTGGGCTGGACGGCGTTCGTGAAGATCGACCTGGGCCAGTGGCCGGTGCTCAAGGCCTACCACGCGCGCGTGGCCGGCCGTCCCGCCGTGCAGGCCGCCCTCAAGGCCGAGGGGCTGCTGAAGTAGTCCCCTGCTGTCCCGGTGCCCGGGCCTCCACGGTCCGGGCACCCCGTGCGCGAGAGGAATGGGCAGCGCAGGCGCGGCCGTGCTCTAGTCGGCGCCCCTGTCCCGGACCGGAGACCGCACGGTGAAATCCCTCCCCCTCCTCGCCCTCGTCCTCGCCGCGATTGTCTGGCCCGCTGCCCCCGCGCGCGCCGCGAAGGCCCCCCTCCCCGCCCTCGAGGGCCTCGACGCGCTCTACCCCGAGCTCGACGCCCTCTACAGGGATCTGCACCAGAACCCGGAGCTCTCCCACCAGGAGGAGAAGACATCGGCGAAGCTCGCCGAGCGCCTGCGCGCGCTGGGTTTCGAGGTGACACCCAAGATCGGCGGCCATGGCGTGGTGGCCGTGCTGCGCAACGGCAAGGGCCCCACGGTGCTGCTGCGCACCGACATGGATGCCCTCCCGGTGGAGGAGAAGACGGGGCTGCCCTACGCCAGCAAGGCGACGGCGAAGGATGAGACGGGCCAGGGCGTGTCCGTGATGCACGCCTGCGGGCACGACGTCCACATGACGGCCTGGGTGGGCACCGCCACCCTCCTGGCGCGCGCGAAGGACCGGTGGCGCGGCACGCTCGTCATGGTGGGCCAGCCCGCCGAGGAGCGCGGCAGCGGCGCCCGGGGAATGCTCGAGGATGGGCTCTACAAGCGCTTCCCCAAGCCGGATTTCGCCGTGGCCCTCCACAACAGCGCCACCGCCGTGGCGGGCTCCGTCGAGTACGTGGCCGGCTACGCCCTGGCCAACGTGGACTCCGTGGACATCACCCTCTACGGCAAGGGCGGGCACGGCGCCTACCCGCACACCACCGTGGATCCCATCGTGCTCGCGGCCCGCACCATCCTCTCGCTGCAGACGCTGGTGAGCCGGGAGAAGTCCCCGCTTGAGCCCGCGGTGGTGACGGTGGGCTCCATCCACGGCGGCACCAAGCACAACATCATCCCGGACGAGGTGAAGCTCCAGCTCACCGTGCGCTCCTACAAGCCCGAGGTCCGCAAGCAGCTGCTCTCCGGCATCGAGCGCGTGGTGAACGCCGAGGCCACCGCGGCCAACGCGCCCCGCAAGCCCGAGGTGACCGTCTCCGAGGGCACTCCCGCCACCTACAACGATCCGGAGCTGACGAAGCGGCTGGCCGGCGCCGTCACCCGGGTGCTCGGCAAGGAGAACCTCCGCGAGGCCACGCCCGTCATGGGCGGCGAGGACTTCTCCGAGTACGGCCTCGCCGGAGTCCCCGCCGTCATGCTCTGGCTGGGCACCGTGGAGCCCAAGCGGCACGCGGAGGCGAAGGCAGCGGGAGAGACGCTCCCCTCGCTGCACTCGCCCCTCTTCCACCCGGACCGCGAGCGGACGCTGCGCACCGGCGTCACCACGCTGACCACCGCCGCCCTGGAGCTGCTGGGCAAGCCCTGATCACTTCGCCAGCAGCTCCAGCCCCGAGATGGAGGGCGCGAAGAAGTACTCACCTCCCGTGGGAATGACCCAGTCCCGCTCCGGCTGGCCCATGACGGCGGTGGATACGCGCTCGAGCCGGGGATTGCCCTGGCCGTCCACGAACGTGAGGTTGAACTCGCGGACGCGGTCCCGGGCGCCCTGGGCGTTCGGGTTGTTGTTCTGGCCGATGATGGGATCATGCCCGCCCCGCTGCGTGGCGTCTGGAGGCTGGCTCGACTCCTTGAAGCCCGGGTTGTTCACCCAGGCGCGGGTGACGAACTCGAACTGATCCACCAGCGACGTCTCGTAGGCCAGGAAGAGCAGCCCGCGATCATCCTCGAGCTCGCCCGCGCGAGTGGGGCGCCGGTCGCGGGCATCGGGCCGGGGATGGGCCGGCGTCGAGTCCGAGGCCCTCCCGTAGGGGAGTCCCCGCCGCAGCATGCGGTGGGTCTGCGTCGTGGTCTCGTTGAGCAGCGTCTGTGGGATGTTGGGGGGATTCGAGGTGGACACGTCATCGCGCGGGTACGCCTTGCGCACATGGCCGGTGAACGGGCAGAGCCGGCCCGCGACGTCCGCGGGTGCCGCCTGGAAGAGCGTGCCCGGGTGCCGGGGATCCTCGTCCGTGCTGTCGAACGGGCCCGCCGCGTCCGAGGGCAGGAGCGGATCGGACGCATCCTGGAACTCGAAGTGGTTGTTCACGCTGTCATCGACGGCCATGGCCGGGTTGTCCCGATCGTTCTTCGTGGGATCGGCGCCGCCGGTGCGCATGACGGGGGCGCCGCTGCGCCAGCGGCCGACGAACCGCGCACCCACGAGATCCGCGGCGGAGTCCCCCACCGGCACGCCCGGAGGAGGCGGCTCGCTCTGGGGAGGCGGTGCCGGCACCTGGAACTGCTGGGCCACCTTCTCGAGGAACCTGTGGAACAGCCCCACGTTCTGCCGCAACCGCCGGATGACGAGGTAGGAGCCGTCATCGGCCCACTCCGGACCCGCCTTGGCGATGGGGCCCGGGGACTCGAAGTCGATGGCGTTGTCCCCCTCGCCGCTCTCGTTCGGGACGCCCCCCGGGTAGCCAAAGACGAACTCTCCCGGCCAGATGAGCTCGTGGCCCGGCTTGCCCTGCTCACGGTTCTTGGGGTTCTGCCGGGGCGTCAGCACGTCGTGCGGATCGTCGGAGAGCCGGCCGCGGACCCCTGGCTGGGACACGCCGTCCAGGAAGCCGAAGTGCTCGTGCCCGGCCAGCTTCTTCTGGGCCGGCAGGTTGTGGCCGCGCTGCACCTTGACGGCGCCGAAGCTCCCGAGCCCGGGACGGTGGCCCTCTCCCCGGAGCAGACGGTGGAGCGCCGTGCCTGGGACCTCCCGCACCTCGCGCTTGTCATCGCTGGCGATGATGAGCACCAGGTGGATCTCCTCGCGGGTGCCGCCGATCACCCAGTTGTCCGGGTGGCCCTCCTCGTGCTTCTGCTCATCCGCGGCGGGGTCGCCCAGGATGCCCTGCTTGGAGCGGCTCGCCATGCCCTGCAGGAACGCGGGATCCTGGAAGCCGAGGTCCAGGGAGGGGTCGAACTTCTTCATGACCTCGAGGCCACGCGCGGTGAAGGCGATGTTGATCCACGTCGCCTTGAGCCCGAGCGGCTCCTGCTGCTGCCGCGAGCGCATCTCCTTGTAGAGCCGGTTGAAGGCCACCACCTCCGCCGTGGTGGCGATCAGGGGGATGGTCTCCCGGAGCCACTTCTTGAAGGCCCGGACCGTCGGGAACTCCTGGTCCGGCGTGGCACCCGGTTGATTGTTCCGTCGCAAGGTGAGGAACACGAGCGCCTGATGGTCCTTGTTGAACCCTCCCAGGATGTTCCCCTGGATGTTGTCGATCTTGAGAACCGGCTCGGCGGAGGCATCGGGAAAGGCGGGATCCGTCCCCGGAGGGAAGATGGGCTCCGGGAAGGGAGCCTCGCGCACGGGTTCCACGGCCCCCGAGGAAGAGGAGTCCCCTGGTGCCGGAGGCGAAGCCGGGCCACGGGCCTCGAGCGCGGGAGCCGACGGCTCGGGGCTCCCGATGGAGTTCTGGGTGGTGGTGTCGTCCTTCATGGTTTCTCTCCCTTTTCCACCCCTGTGAGGGGTTGATAGTCAGGTAGAGGCCACTGAAGGGATTTGTGAGCGGAGGCGGTTTCAGGGGACCGCCCGCTGCCCCGGCGAAGGCCTCGTCGAGAAGGCTCGCGGACCAGCCCCCCCCTGCTCGGGCTGCTGCCCGGCGAGCGCCTGGCCGGTCTTCCTGGGCCTGGACCCGCGAGGAACCATTCCGGGCAGGCGTGCCTCAGCCGCAGACGCCGCAATCACTCATGCAACTCTCGGCGATGGTCCCGGTGCCGCACTTCTCGGTGATCTGACAGGTGCCATCTCCGCACGTGTAGATCTCCTCCTTGCGGATGCGGGTGGTGAGGGGCTGGTAGGTGACGCCGTTGTAGGTGCAGGACGTGTAGAACGTCTTCGACACGTCCTGGACGCAGAAGTTGCCGCAGTTGCCGCGAATCCGGACGAGCGGCAGGCACTCCTGGCTCGTGTTGTTCTCCACGGTGGAGAGGGCGCAGCCGCGTGCGGTGCTGTCCTCGACGTGGAGCGGAGGGGCATCACTGACGGCGTAGATGCCCTCGTTGTTGAAGAGGTTGCCGAAGAAGCAGCCCTCGCGCTCGGAGAACGTCGTGAGCTCGGAGGACGTGTAGGGGATGGTCACCGCCTTGGCGTTCTTGCCCAGCACGGACATGGGGATGCGGACGCCATACTTGTTGCCGTGGGCGGCGAGGCAGGCGGAGACGACCTGCTGCTCCTGCACGGTGGAGGGCTTGCCGCTGGCCCAGTCCGGCGCCAATCCCAGATTCCCCATCCAGGTGTAGGTGATGCCCGTGCTGGGACTGGTATAGGTGCGCGTCTGCCCCGAGGGGACCGCGCACTGCACCATGTAGCTCATCAGCATGTTGCGCAGCGCCGGTTCCTCCTGGAACCAGGAATGGAACGCCGTGGAGTTCAAGCCGTTGAGCGTCAGCCCATTGAACGCGAGGCCGTTGAACGCCAGTCCATTGAACGCGAGGCCGTTGAACGCCAGTCCATTGGAGACAGCGATCTCCTGGGACCGGGCCTGGAGGGTGGAGGACTCGGAGGGAACCTCCTCCGCCGGACCGCACGCACACAACAGGAGCAGCACCCACCCCAAGAGGGTCCACTGCCGGTAGACCGCTTGCGTGGAATGGCTCCTCAGATGGCCAGACAGCGCGGAGGCTGGAGTCAGCATGTCGTGCTCCTGTGGGACGGAGTTGGACCGTGACGCGGGGACGTCACCACGACACTCAAATTGCAACATCCGCTTAAACCTGGAAGTCCGATTGAGCAGGTTTTTTCGTGATTGTGATGTGAACGACAGGAGAGCGGGTCTCCCGTCGTCCACTGAAGGACAAGCGGGTCCAGGTCAGCGGTGGATCCGCCCCATCCGGCCGCTCTGGTAGTCCTCGAACGCCTGGAGGATCTCCGCCTGGGTATTCATCACGAACGGCCCGTAGCGAACCATCGGCTCCTTCAGGGGCACTCCCGACAGCAACAGGAGCTGCAGGGGCTCCGTCCCCGTGTTCTCCATCACCACCGTGTCCGCGTCGTTGGCGAACAGCACCGCCTGCCCGTCCACCGCCCGCGTCCCCTCCGGGCCGAACCGGCCCTCACCCCCGAACACGTAGGCGAAGGCGTTGTGGTCCCCCGGCACCCGCTGCTCGAAGCGGCCTCCCGGCTCGAGCGTGAAGTGCAGGTACTGGATGGGCGTGCGCGTGTCGATGGCCGCCCGCACGCCGAGTGACTCGCCGGCAATCACCTTCACCCTCACCCGGCCATCCGGCGTCGAGGCCACCGGGATGCTCGCGGACGGCAGCTCCTGGTAGCGCGGCGGCATCATCTTGTCGCGCCGAGGCAGGTTCACCCACACCTGGAAGCCGTGCATCCGGCCCCCCGTGCGAGCGAACTCGCGCGCTGGCATCTCCGAGTGCACCACCCCCGCCCCCGCCGTCATCCACTGCACGTCCCCGGGACCCAGCTCGCCCGCATGGCCCGCCGAGTCCGCGTGCTCGTGCCGGCCCTCCAGGATGTAGCTGACCGTCTCGAAGCCCCGGTGCGGATGATCCGGCGCCCCCTTCGCCTCGCCCGGCGGCAGCTCCACCGGCCCCATCTCGTCCAGCAGCAGGAACGGATCGAACTGCATGAAGCCCGGGATGGGGAACGGACGGCGCACCACGAAGCCCTCGCCCTCGAGGGTCCGGACGGCGTCCACCACCTTCACCACGGCTCGCGTGCTCATGCCCGCACCTGCTCCCCCAGCCCACCGCGAGCGAAGAGCCGGTTGAACGGCGGCAGCACCTCGTGACGGCGCGCCAGCCCGACCACCACGGCGAGCACCAGGAACACGATCGGCGCTCCCACGTGCGAGGCCTCACCCGCCTTCAGGTGCGTCAGCACCGCCCCCACCATGGTGCCCACGTACAGGCCCGCTCCCAGCGTCGCCGTGCGCGGCACGAGCAGCAGCAGCGCCGCCACCACCTCGGTGGCCCCCGTGACGTACATGAACCACAGCGGGAAACCCCACCGCACGAAGCTCTCCGGGTGCGGCGCCACCCCCGCCAGCTTCGAGCCTCCCGCCCCCAGGAACGCCACCGCGAGCAGCACCGTGAGGACCCACAGACCCACCTTCTTCGCCTTGACCATGACCGTCTCCTCTTTCTTCGAACCCTAATGGTTCGTACTGGAACTAAATGCGCGAGCGAAAACTTCGTTGCGGGGAACTCGAACGCGGAGGGCTCAGCTCCCGGACAGGGAGAGGCCCAGCTTCTTGCAGAGCGCGCCGAGCGTCTCCTGCTCCTCGGCGGTCAGGGCCCCCATCAGCGCCGCGACATGGGCGGCATGGGCGGGAAACACCCGCTCGATGACACGCCGGCCCTCGGGGGTGAGGCTCACCACCACCACCCGGCGATCCTCCGGGCTGCGCTCCCGGTGAATCCAATTGCCGCGCTCGAGGTTGTCCAGCAGCGCCGTCATGTTGGGGTTGCTGCGCAGCAGCTTGCGGCCCAGCTCGCTCTGGCTCATGGGCCCCACGTGCAGCAGGGCCTCCAGCACCGCCAGTTGAGGCGGGGTGATCTCCAGGCTGGCCAGGTGCCGCTGGAGCTGCGCCCCGAGCGTCTCCATCGCCCGCGTCAGCTTGACGAAGGTGTCGAGCGCCCGCACTTCCCGGGCGCTCCCTTTGTAGCGGGTCGGCATCGTTCGGGCCCGAAAGGTTCGCACCGTGAAGGTCGCGAACGAAAAGGTTCGTATTGGAAGTAATCCACTCCCGGGCCGTTCGCAAGCGCGCGCTCCCATCCCATCCGGAATCCCGGGCTGGCGCCAGTCCCCCCGCCTGCTGTCCGGACGGCGCTCCAGGACTCACGACAGAGCGCACTAGCATCGGCTCCAAGATGCGCGCCGTACTGCTTGCCCTGCTTCTGCTTCCCGCCCTCGCGTCCGCCACGGACGTGCGGGGAACCCTCTCCACGTCCACCGTCTGGACGAGGCGTGGCAGCCCCTATGTGCTGCACGGTGATGTCACCGTGGCCTGGGGCACGAAGCTCACCATCGAGCCCGGTGTCCAGGTCATCGCCGCCGCCAGCGACGCGCTGAAGTCCGGCGTGGATCCGCGGCGCGTGGAGCTGATCGTCGATGGAACGCTGCGGGTGCACGGCACCGCGGCGAGCCCCGTCGAGCTCACCTCGCACGGCGGCAGCGGCGCCTGGTACGGCATCCGCGTGCGCGGAGGCCGGGGCACGGAGATCCACGGCGCCGTCATCACCCAGGCGCACCAGGGCATCGCGCTGGGCATGAGCGCGGCCGTGCGGAACACCTCGGTGAGCGCCATCGCGGAGAACTGCATCGCCGTGAGCTGGGGCACCGCCACGCTGGCCGGCAATGAGCTGAGCGGCTGTGGACGGCGCGAAACGGAGCAGGCCCCTCGGATGGCGGCGGCGGCCCTCCCGTCCCCTCCTTCGAGCGAGCCCAGTGTCCGGGGCCGGCGCATCGTGCTGGTGGCCCGGCAGGGCACCCGTCCCTCTTCCAGTTCCACCGCGCTCGCGCGGCACACGCCGGGCCTCGCGCCCGCCGTCCTCGTCCGCTCGACGGGTGAGGCCAGCGCGCGCATCGCCACCTTCCGGCCGGCGGAGACGCTCGGGTCCTTCAGGCGAAGGCCCTGGAGCCGGCCCGTCCCACCCGGTGGGAATCCCGCTCCCGATACGCCTTCCATGTCTGGAGCACTCCAGGCCCTGCGCGAGCCAGACCGTCCGGCACCGTCCCTCCTGCATTCAGGAACCGGAGGCTCCGCGGCGGATCCCCCTCCAGGGGAGGAGTGTGCCCGCGTCCCGCAGGTGCTCGAGTCCCCGCGGTGTCCCGGCCTCCGGAAATGGAGACAGGAACGGGAACCCCAGGCGAGCGCTGGCGAGCAAGGTCCAGCACCACCCGGTCCCTGGCGCCGGGAACGCGGGCGCCTGACAGCCCCTGGCTGATTCCATCCGCCGACGAAAGCCCCTCCCCGGGAGACGGGGCGGCCATGCGCGCCGAGCGTCCGCCCTCCCCCGCGCTCCGGCCCGGGATTCGGCGTCACAAGCCCGCGTGGTCCCCATCCTTCCGTGGGAGGAGGCCATGCCATGGAATCGCCGCGGCACCACACCGGCAGGCGCTGGGCGAAGCTGCGCAGCCTGGAGTCCACCCTGCGCTTCCTGGAGGAGCAACAGGAGGGGCCATGCTCCCCCCAGACCGCGAGCATCCTCAAGAACCTGCACGAGCGTCTGGCGCAGGCCAAGGCCGGGCTCGAGGCATGGCGCTGGAGGCCCCGCTTCCCCCTGGACAACTGCCAGTTCTGGGAGCTCGTCCACGGCGTCGCCGCGGACCTGCTGCTCATCCTGCCACTCGACCTGCTCGCCACCGAGGCCCTCATGGTGGAGGAGAACTTCCGGCGCAACATCCACGAGCCCATCGCCCGCTCCACCTGGCTGGGGAGCGATGAGAGGTCGGGTCCGTTGTGCGCCGCGGTCCGGTGCGCCGTGGAGCTCTCCCACCGCGTGGAGGCCCTGAAACCCGAGGAGGAGCTGAAGCTGCGCCACGCCCGGCAGATCCTCCGCATCGCGCTGCGCCAGGTGCTCCGGCACTCGGACAAGCACTACCTGCAGCTCGACCTCACCATGATGATCCGCAGCCTGAGCGGGTCCCTGCTCGTGCTGATGTTCTTCCTGACGGTGATGACGAAGCTGCCCGCGCAGTTCGCCGGGCTCATCCTCAAGAACCCCATCGAGCTGCCCTGGCGGGCCTCCACCCTGAGCACGCTGTCGCTCGTCCTGCTCGGAGCGGGGGGCGCCATCACGGCCAACATGCTCTCGGAGCGGCCGGTGCTCGTCATGCGCGGCCCCTTCTGGCGGCAGTTCGTCTACTACCTGTTCGTCAAACCCTCCATCGGCGCCGTCGCCGCGTTCCTCTTCTACCTGCTGTCCATCTCCCAGCTCTTCTTCAGCATCGAGACCGTCCCCTCCGCGCCAGGCGCGCTCGATCCACTCGAGAGCATGGGCCAGCTCCAGCCCGCCCTGCGCATCGTCCTGGGCAACAACGAGGCCCTGGTGTGCACCTACGCCATCCTCCTCATCGCGGTGGGCTTCTCCGCCGAGCGCTTCCTCAGCCCCATCATGGACCGGGTGATGAACAGGCTCTTCCTCACGGCGGACAGGACCGAGCCCTCTCCGGGAACGCCCGTCCCGGCGACGCCTCCCGCCAGGACGCCGGCCCCGGGCGCCCCCCCACCGGCCCCCTTCTTCCCCGGGGAGCCCATCCAGAGCACGTAGCCCGGAGCCCGGAGGATGGTTCCCAAGCCTCCGGGCTGACACTCCGGCCCCCCGGGGGCGGCGGATGTGGGGCCCGGGCTTTACACTTGAGGGCATGAGCTCGCGACCGCCCCCTCCCAACTCCCGTCTGTGCGTCGGCCTGCTGTCTGGCACCAGCGTGGATGCCGTGGAGGCCGTGCTGTGCCGCGTCGAAGGCACCGGCCCCGAGGTGCGCATCTCCCTCCTGGCCCACGTCTCCCGGCCCTTCACCCCCGAGTTCACCCGGCGGGTCCTCGCCGCCAACGACGCCCGCTCCCTGTGCGAGCTCAACTTCACCCTGGGTGAACACTTCGCCGAGGCCACCCTGGAGGTCATCGCCCGGGCGGGCCTGCGCCCCGAGGACGTGGACGTCATCGGCTCGCACGGCCAGACGGTGGCCCACCTCCCGGCGAGCCTCTCCGAGACGCCCTCCACGCTCCAGCTGGGGGAGCCCTCCGTCATCGCCGAGCGCACCGGCCTGCCCGTGGTGAGTGATTTCCGCACCCGGGACGTGGCCGCCGGGGGCCAGGGGGCGCCGCTGGTGCCCTACCTGGACTGGGCCCTGTTCCGGAAGCCGGGGGTGGCGCGGGCGCTGCAGAACATCGGCGGCATCGGCAACGTGAGCGTGGTGAGCGACCGGCTCGAGGACACCATCGCCTTCGACACCGGCCCGGGCAACATGGTGATGGACGGGCTGGCCCGGCGCATCTCCGGCGGCCAGCTCCAGTGCGACCTGGACGGGAGCCTCTCGCGCCAGGGCCACGTCATTCCCGAGCTGCTCACGGAACTGCTCGCGCACCCCTTCCTGGCCCTCCCCCCGCCCCGCAGCGCCGGCCGCGAGGGCTTCGGCGACGCGCTGGTGGAGCGGCTGTGGGAGCGCCACGGGGCCACGCGTCCCCATGACTTGATGGCCACGGCGGTGGCGTTCACCGTGGAGGCCACCGCCCGGGCCTACGAGCGGTGGCTGCTGCCGCGCTTCGCCCTGGAGGCGGTGTACGTCTCCGGCGGCGGTACCCGGAATCCGGTGCTGATGGAGCGGCTCACGGCGCGGCTGGCTCCCCTGCCCGTCCGCCCCCTGGACGTGCTGGGGCTGCCCGAGGGCGCCAAGGAAGCCGTGTGCTTCGCCCTCCTGGCGAACGAGCACCTGTCGAGGACCCCCGCGAATGTGCCGTCGGCAACTGGCGCGAAGAGGCGAGTCGTTCTAGGTAAGCTCACACCGTGAGCAGCGTGAACCTGGTAGCCCGCGAAGTGGCTGTGAAGATCGTCTTCTACGGACCGGGTCTGTCCGGAAAGACGACGAGCCTGCGCAAGGTGTACGAGACGGTGCGCCCCGCGCATCGCGGCGAGATGATGTCCATCGCCACCGAGGGAGACCGGACGCTCTTCTTCGACTTCCTCCCCGTGAAGGTGGAGCGGGTGAATGACTGCACGGTGCGGCTCGCGCTGTACACGGTGCCCGGCCAGGTCTTCTACAACGCCACGCGCAAGCTGGTGCTCAAGGGCGCCGACGCGATCGTCTTCGTCGCCGACTCCGAGCGCGGCAAGATGGACGAGAACAAGGAGTCGCTGTCGAACCTGCGCGCCAACCTCGCCGAGTACAAGGTCAACCTCGACGACCTGCCGTGGGTGCTGCAGTACAACAAGCGCGATCTTCCCGACGTGTACTCGGTCGAGGAACTCAATCGCGAGCTCAACCCGAACAACGTGCCGTGGGTCGAGGGCGTGGCGACGAAGGGCACCGGCGTGCTCGAGACGTTCCGCCTGGTGAGCCAGATGCTGCTCGAACGGGTGACCAAGGACCTCAAGCGCTCGCCGTCGACGCAGGGCTCGCGCGAGGTGCCGCGTCCGGCGCCGGCGCAGAACCCGATGACGCCGCAGGCGGCCTCGGCCGGCCCGGTGGCGACGCCGTCGTCGCCGCCGCCGCCGACCTTCCGCGCGGCGCCGCCGGCCGCGCCCGCGACGCCGTCTCCGGCGTCGTTCGCTCCGCCTGCGCCCGTGGTGCCCCCCGCGCCGGTCGAATCGCCGCTGTCGGCCTTCGCCCCGCCGCCGGCTCCCGTCGCGCCCGCGCCGCTGCCGCAGGTCCCGGGCCTCGTTCCCGCGTCGTCGCCGTTCGCGCCGACCA
>NZ_DBNGVP010000071.1:0-20536 GCF_057119385.1 Archangium sp.
GCAGCGGCGTCCGCCGCCAGTGAGCAAGGCGAAGCCCACGTCGGTGAGCGAGTCGAAGTGGAAGATGCGCTGGACGCCCAGCACGGCCTTGAAGAAGAGCGACAGGACGAGGCGGCCCCCCTGGTGCTCGCCCACACGGCCAAAACAGGAGGTGGCCACGCGGTAGAGCCGCACCGCCTCCTGCATCAGTGCGAAGGCGCCTCCATGGGCCGTGCGGCCGAGAAAAGGGGGGTGCCCAGGACGGTTTCCTCTCGCAGGCAACCCAGGCCGTAACGCTCCAGGAAGCGGCGCAGGGTGTGGCGCTCCAGGGTGACGCCGAAGCGCTTGTGGATGAAGCCCAGCAACTCCGCCACCGAGCAGCGCTTATGCTCGGAGAGGAACTTCGCCACCAGCCCCACGTGCTCCGGACGGAGCTTGGGTGGAGCATGGCCCCGCCTGGCCTTGCGCAGTCGCCGCCAGAATTCACGCGGAGGGTACTGGCGCCCCTTGCGTACCGCCCGGTCGCTCGTGCCCACTACCGCGCCGATGACCGTCGAGCTCAAGCCCATGCCACAGTGCGCCAGCAGGTAGGCCACCATGCGTCGCAGCGCCGCCAGCCCTCCCACGAAACCCAGGAAGGTCAGCGCCGCCACCACCACCGCGCGCTGGCCCGAATCAAGCCGCTCCAGATTGACGCCGCTGGAGGCCGACCACTCCGACAAACGCTGTTGACGCTCCGCTTCACCGAGGACCGCAGGGCTCTCCATGGGCGCACCCCCACCTTTGGCTCCACCTCCTCGGTCAACACTCGGGACGTGACTTCTCGAACCAGCCGAGTGGGCAGCCGCTTCCTGTCCGCTCCGGTAGGGACCCCTACACAACCTCTCAAGTCAGAGCGGCCGCCCAGTCTCTTTCTCTGTCTGCTCGCAAGTGGGGCCTCAAGCCGCGCGCGAGCGCCGCCTGCTCCAAGTAGCGGAACACTGCAAGCTACCCGTCCCCGCCTCATTCGGCGTTTGGTGCTAGGAAGTAACCGAGTCGTACTAAGTGCCCGCCCATAACACCTTCATGGGGTGCATTGACGGACCTCAGTCACCACTCCGGCGGGCGCCATTACCGGCGACTCCGTGGTGGAAATGTCTCTTCCCGGCAACTCTCGCGGTGACAGCAACAGACGACAATCATTAGAGCACCCCATCCACTCTAGCATTCCATCCATCATGTGCTCTGACAGAGAAGAAGTGGCAAGACGCACTCAAGGCAAGTTTACTAAGCCGTTCCGCTCCATAAACAGAGCACCGAGGAGCGTGGACTGCCCGTGGGCATCACCGACACGGAGGTCCGGTAATGGCACGTCAGCCACATCGATTGGGAATGGCTGATAGCCGAACACCCGCTCGATGTGGTGAGCCATCTTGTCCTCATAGGGCTTGGTCCACCGGTTCGGCTCGACCGCAAAGGAGAGTTGCGGCCGGGTAGAGGTCGCGTCGGGCCGGAGGAGCTGTGTCGTGGTGTAGACGAGAAACAGGGGCGCGAGGATGCTGACGGCACCTGCCACGCGAGTAACGAGTTGACTGCCGTCCGGAAGGGATTGCTCCAGGTACAAACAGCAGAACCTGCAGGCCGCATGGTACGCGGGCGTCAGACTGCCCATCTTGCCATCGGGAAAGGCAGCCCGGAGGTCATTCATGAGGGAGGCCCAATGCTTCCATCGGAGCGCCTCCTCCCACGCGACTTCCCATCGTTGATGCTCAGGCGTCCGTTGATAGGCCAGCACAGGCTCATCGGGGTCGTCTTCCCAGGACGGAAAGCCCGACGGGTAGAAACGACGGGCGATGCGGATCAACTCCGCAGCCCTGGGCTCGTTCATCGCCTGCGGGCTTGAGAGCTGATGGGTGGTACCACGCTCCTGCTTCGCTCCTGAGGGGAAGTGAAGCTCGAAGCTCCAGGACACCCTCTCGGCCCCGTGTGGCGTCAGCGCCAAGGCGACGCTCATGGTCCGGGCGTCTCTATGGACCGTGACGTCGAAGGCATGGAGCGCGTCGAGGTACTTGCCGAATCTCCGAGGAATCTCTTCCTGCGCCACACGCCGAACGACCTCGGACGCATGCGACTCGTCCTCCGTATCAAGCAGCGAGTGAAGCGAGCTTCCAGAATCCGGGTCCGCCAAATCTTCTCCACGGCGCTGTCCAAGAAAGCGGGGCAGATGAAGCTTGAATGCCTCCAACCCGCTGATGACCTGGGCCTTGCTCTCCAGCACCTTGGGAAAGGCATGAATGGACCGCTTCATGCCATCGGGACCGACGACATCAATGAGGAGAGGCTCCGTGAAGGCCTTGTAGGTGTCGTGTGTCGTCTTCATCCAGGCTCAGTCACAATGGTAGGGCGCGTCGAAGTGGACGACCTTCACGCCTCGGGTCTTGCACTCCCCAACTTTCGCCCCCTTGAACTCCTCTTCGAGCAGCACTCCGTAGAGCTCCTTGAAGTCCCTGCACAGCGTGGCGAGCATGGTTCCCGGATGGGCTTCGGACAGTACCCGGTAGACGGCGCGGTTCGCCATTTCCGCGGCTGCTTCCTGTGCGTCCTCCAACGAGATCCGCCCTTGCTGCCGGTTGCATAGAGGCAGGCCCACTTCGAACTTGCACGCGGTCGTTGCCCCCGAGTCGCCCTGGGTGATGCGGGCGTGGATGCAGACCGCTCGCCATCCACTCGGTTCCCCTGGCTCTTCCTCGACGATCGTCGTGAACTCGAAGTGCTCTGGAGTGATTCGTCCAGTAACGGAATTGCGTCCGGTGCCGCACCCGCTCAGCCCGCCCACTCCCAGCAGTAGCGAGCAGAGGAGCGCGCCCCTGAATCGCCACCACGAACGAAACAGCCTGGTCATTCCGAGTGCCCCTTCATCCAGCCCGAGCCGCCGCCATCATCGCGTCCCAGAACATCTTCTCGTAGGCCTGCAAGAAGCCTTTCCTCATGAGGACCCTCCCTGGAGTGCAACCCCGCTACTCTTGCACTCCCCCATCCCACATGAAGCAGTTTGACTCCCTCGCAGTCACCGGGGAGGCACACGGATGAGCGGGCAGGCAGGCGCGCGGCTCGAGCCCATCCTGGCAAGCGTGGCGGACATCCTGCTACGGGCCCGCAGCGGGTTGTGACGGGACTCACAGCCACCGTGTGAGCCCCCTCATACGCTCCAGCCCCCACCTGACGTAGCATGCCGAACCATGCCGCTGGTTCACGCCAGCCGCGCGCCCACAGGGGGGGCAATGCCGCAGAACTCGAAGATCGTCTTCTTCAGTGACATCCACATCGGCACCAACGCCGTGACCAACTGGTACCAGCGCTCGCTCCACGAGCCGTACCTGCTCGCCGCCTTCGACTACATCCAGCAACAGGCCAGCTCCATCCAGGAGCTGGTGGTGGTGGGCGACCTCGTGGACCAGTGGACCTACGAGCCCTCCCGGACCCCGCCCACCTTCGCGGAGATCGCCGCGGCCAACCCCCGCGTCTTCGGCGGCATGGTGGATGGACAGCGGACGCCGGGCGCGCTGGGCGCCCTCCTCGCTGCCCTCGATGGCCGCGTCACCTACGTGGGTGGCAACCACGACATGTCCGTGACCGCCGAGGACGTGGCCCTCATCCGCGATGAGCAGGGCCGCTCGCCCCGGTACGTGCGCACGCCGCTGTACGAGCCGCCCTCCGCGCGCGGCGGCATCATCTGCACCCACGGGCACATCTACTCGCTGCTCAACGCCCCCGACTTCATCCAGAACCCCCGCAACGGCATCCCGTTCGCCCACTTCATCACCCGCATGGCGGCGCTGTGGTCCGTCCAGCAGCTCTCCAAGATGCCGCCCGGCTCCACCGCGGCCTCCCTGCCCGGCAGCGGAGACCCCACCGGCTGGCCCCTGGCCAAGGATGCCCTGCAGCAGCTCATCCAGGAGATGAAGCTCGGGCGCGTCTCGCTCTCGGACGCGGTGCTGAGCTCGCTGCTCGAGCTCACCGGCCAGAAGCGCGAGCTGACCTTCCACATGCTCGACGGCACGCGGCTGACCGCCGCCGACGTGGTGAAGGCCTATCCGTCCATCCTCGAGAGCTACGAGCAGACGGCGAGCAAGTCCCAGGAGCTCTACGGGTCCCTCGCGGGCGAGCTCGCCCTGGCCGAGGTGGATGCGCTCAACTCCATCGCCCACTTCGCCGAGCGGCTGGGCAACCAGGGCCACCACAAGGTGGTGGTGATGGGGCACACCCACGTGCCCGTGGATGAGGACGAGCACCAGCTCTTCCTCGGCGACTGCCTCTACGCCAACTGCGGCTTCAACTGCCCGTCCGAGCCCGACATGAAGGCCCAGGACAAGCGCCGCTCCTGCACCTTCACCGAGGTGGAGGTCGACGAGGCCGAGCGCCGCTTCATCGTCAGCACCCGCTATGTGACGGACGAGGGAGGCCGCTACCAGGTGGCGCCCCAGCCGCTCACGCCTCCCAAGAGCATCGACATGAGCGGTCCGGGGCGCGTTGTCACCCCCGCCGCCTAGCGTCCTCCACCCCCTTCTTCGCATCCATCAGGACTGTCTTTCTTTATGAACTCCAATCGACTCGCCTCTCCCATCGAGGACATCCGTCCCCACTACACCGTCGTCGTCATCGGCTCGGGTTACGGCGGCGCCATCACGGCGTCCCGCCTGTCGCGCGCCGGCCAGAGCGTCTGCGTGCTGGAGCGCGGCCGCGAGCGCCAGCCCGGCGAGTTCCCGGACACCACGCCCGAGGCCCTCGAGGAGATGCAGATGGATCTGCCCGTGGGCCACCTGGGCTCGCGCACGGGCCTGTTCGATCTGCACTGCAACCCGGAGATGAACGTGCTGGTGGGCTGCGGCCTGGGCGGCACCTCGCTCATCAACGCCAACGTCTCCATCCGCGCCGAGGCCCGCGTCTTCGAGGATCCCCGCTGGCCCAAGGCGCTCCGTGACGAGAAGCTGAAGGCGATCAACGACGGCTACGCGCTCGCGGAGGACATGCTGAAGCCCCGGCCCTACCCGGACTCCTACCCCAAGCTGAAGAAGCTGGAGGCGATGCAGAAGTCCGCCGAGGCCATGGGGCAGAAGTTCTACCGCACCGCCATCAACGTGACGTTCGAGGACGGGGTGAACGAGGCGGGCGTGTTCCAGAAGGCCTGCAACAACTGCGGCGACTGCTGCTCCGGCTGCAACGTGGGCGCGAAGAACACGGTGCTGATGAACTACCTGCCGGATGCCCGGCGGCACGGCGCGGAGATCTTCTGCGAGACGAGCGTCCGCTACGTCGAGCGGAGCGACAACGGCAAGTGGCTGGTCCACTTCCAGGTGCTGGACACCGGCCGGGAGAAGTTCGACGCCCCGCTGCTGACGGTGTCGGCGGACCTCGTGGTGCTGGCGGCCGGCACGCTGGGCTCCACGGAAATCCTGCTGCGCTCCAAGGAGAAGGGCCTGAAGGTGTCGGACCGCCTGGGCCACGGCTTCAGCGGAAACGGTGACGTGCTGGGCTTCGCCTACAACAACGAAATGCCCATCCACGGCATCGGGTTCGGCACCCGGCCCCCGAGCGAGGTGGGGCCCGTGGGTCCCACCATCACCGGCATCATCGACATCCGCAACCAGGAGAAGCTGGAGGACGACATCATCATCGAGGAGGGGGCCGTCCCGGGCGCGCTGGCTCCCATCCTGCCCACGATGCTGAGCACGACCGCGGAGCTCATGGGGACCAACACCGCCCCCGGTCAGGCGGCGGAGCAGGAGGTGCGCAAGCTCGACAGCGCGGTGCACGGCGCCTACCACGGCGCGGTCAAGCACACGCAGACCTTCCTGGTGATGGGGCACGAGGGCCAGGGCAGCTGCGGCACCATGAAGCTGGAGGAGGACCGGCTGCGCATCAGCTGGCCGGGAGTGGGCTCGCGGCCCATCTTCGAGAAGGTGGACAAGCGCCTGGTCCAGACGACCCAGGCCCTCCGCGGCATCTACACGCGGGATCCGATCTGGAACGAGCTGCTCGGCAAGGACCTCATCACCGTGCACCCGCTGGGCGGCTGCAACATGGCCGACAGCGCCGAGCAGGGCGTGGTCAACCACGAGAACAAGGTCTTCTCCTCCACCACGGGTGACCAGACGCACGAGGGGCTGTACGTGTGTGACGGCGCCGTCATCCCCACCTCGCTGGGCGTCAACCCGCTGCTCACCATCTCCGCCATCTCCGAGCGCTGCAGCATGCGGATCGCCGCGGAGCGCGGCTGGACGATCGACTACTCGAAGAAGGGCCCCATCCCCCTCAATCCCCAGCAGCGCAAGCCGGGCATCCGCTTCACCGAGAAGATGAAGGGCTTCTTCTCGCCCGCCCAGGACGAGAACTACGAGGCGGCGGCCACGCGCGGTGAGCTGCTCGGCTCGCCCTTCGAGTTCACCCTCACCATCGTCTCGGAGGACGTCGAGAAGATGATGAAGACGCCGGAGCACGCCGCGCGGATGGTGGGCACGGTGAAGGCGCCGAAGCTCTCCGACAAGCCGCTCACCGCCACCCAGGGCGTGTTCAACCTGTTCGTCCAGGACCCCGACGCCGCCGACACCCGGTTGATGAAGTACCAGATGCTGCTGACCGCGGATGACGGCCGCACCTTCTTCTTCAAGGGCTTCAAGGTCATCAAGGAGCGGCCCATCGAGGACATGTGGCACGACACCACCACCCTCTTCATCACCGTGTACGAGGGCCAGGACGCGTCGGGCACCGTGGTGGGCCGGGGCGTGCTGAAGATCGCCCCCGAGGACTTCATGCGCCAGCTCACCACCATGGACGTCTTCAACGCGAAGAACGCGGAGGAGCGCATCAAGCTGGCGTTGGAGTTCGGCCGCTACTTCACGGGCATCCTGTACGACTACTACGGAGGGATGCTCGGGGACCTGGACTTCGTCGACCCGAATGCCCCGCCGCGCAAGCGCCGCGCGCTGCGCGCTCCGGCGCCCAAGCTGTTCGGCTTCAAGACCTCGGACGGGTTGGATCTGCTGCTGTCGCGCTACCAGGCTGGCAACAAGGGGCCCGTGCTGCTGGCGCACGGTCTGGGCGTGTCCAGCCGCATCTTCTCCACGGACACCATCGACACCAACCTGCTCGAGTACCTCTGCGCCCACGGGTACGACGTGTGGCTGCTGGACTACCGCTCCAGCACCCTGCTGCCCGCCTCGACGACGCAGTACACGGCCGATG
This sequence comes from Archangium sp., assembly GCF_057119385.1. Lineage (NCBI taxonomy): Bacteria > Pseudomonadati > Myxococcota > Myxococcia > Myxococcales > Archangiaceae > Archangium > Archangium sp. The sequence continues at coordinate 7,201 of NZ_DBNGVP010000071.1, forward strand.
ACGTGGCCACCAGGGACTGGCCCGCGGCGGTGGCCCGCGTGCGCGAGGTGACCGGGGCCGCGGACATCCAGGTGGTGGCCCACTGCTACGGCTCCACCACCTTCACCATGGCCATGCTCGCGGGCCTCCAGGGCGTGCGCTCCGCGGTCTGCTCGCAGATCTCCACCCACGTGGTGACTCCCCCCATGGTGTCCATCAAGTCGGGGCTTCACCTGCCCCAGCTCCTGAAGCTGATGGGCTTCAAGTCGCTCACCACCAACGCCCTCAAGGGCGAGGGCGCCATGGAGCGCGTCTACGACAAGCTCCTCGCGGCCTACCCCGTGGGCAAGGACGAGCACTGCGACAGCGCGGTGTGCCACCGCGTCAGCTTCCTCTACTCGCTGCTCTACCGGCACGAGCAGCTCAACGCGATGACGCACCAGTACATGCACGAGCTGTTCGGCGAGGCGACCATCACCGCGTTCGAGGGCCTGGCGGTCATGGTGAACCAGGGCCGCGTGGTGGACGCGAATGGAGACAACGTCTACATGCCGCACCTGGACCGGATGGCCATCCCCATCCGCTTCATCCACGGCGCCCGCAACCAGTGCTTCCTGCCGGAGAGCACGGAGAAGACCGTGCAGGCGCTGAGCGAGGTGAACGGCTCGGCGCTCTACTCCCGCGTCCTCATCCCCGAGTACGGACACATCGACTGCATCTTCGGGAAGAACGCGGCCCGGGACGTCTACGGCCACATCCTCGAGCACCTGGACCAGACGCAGGCGCCCGGCAAGAAGCAGGGCGAGCCGGCGGTCGCGGCCGCGAAGAAGTCCGTGGCTGCCTGATTGCTCCCTCTCCCCTCGGGAGAGGGCGAGGGGAAATGGGCACAGGCGAGGGGAAATTGTTCCCAGGGGCCCACCTTCGCGGACCCGGCTCGAGGGGTTTAGACTCCGCCCCGTGAGCCCTCCCCTGTCCGTCCTCATCGCCGATGACGAGCTCGTCGCTCGCAAGCGTCTGTCGCGCCTGCTGACGGCCTTCCCCGATGTCTCCGTGTGCGGCGAGGCCGCCGATGGCGAGGCCGTCCTCGCGGCCGTCCGCGCTGGCGGCGTGGACGTGGTGCTGCTCGACATCCACATGCCCGGGCTCAGCGGCATGGATGCGCTCGCGCTGCTGCCCGCGGGCGGTCCCCACGTCATCCTCGTCACCGCCCACGCCGACCACGCCGTGGAGGCCTTCGAGCACGGCGCCGTCGACTACGTCCTCAAGCCCGTCGAGGCCTCGCGTCTGCAGAAGGCCCTGGAGCGGGTGCGCGTCCGGCTCGCCGCCAGGGCCCCGGAGCCGGGCAAGGGCTCCGCCATCGAGCAGCTCGCGCGGCCCCTGGCCCGCCTGCCCATTCCCACCCGCCAGGGCATCGTCCTGGTGGACCCCGGCACCATCTCCCACGCCACGCTCGAGGACGAGCTCGTCACCGTCTTCACCTCGCAGGGCGACTTCCTCACCGACTTCACCCTGCAGGAGCTCGTGGACCGGCTGCCCCCCGAGGGCTTCTACCGGGTGCACCGCCGCGCCCTCGTCAACCTCGCCCACGTCACCCGGCTGGAGCCGCTGGAGACGGGCGGGTACCTCGCGCGCACCGCCCGCGGCCACACCGTGGAGGTGAGCCGCCAGTCCGCCCGCGAGCTGCGCCGCATGCTCGGCCTGCGCCGCGGCACCGAGGACGAATCCGGTGCGTGAGGCCGTGACCCCCGGGCGCCGCTGCCTGCATGATCACCTCGCCGACACGAAGGTCGTCGGGGTGAACGGGCCCACGCCCTGACGCGTGGACCCGCCGGCTCGCGGCGCCTCGCCTCCGGCTCAGGGCGACAGGCCGAACTGCTTCCGGAAGAAGTCCACCACGGCCCGCCGCGACGTCTCCGCCGTCTCCGGCGAGGGCACGATGTCCACCTCTCCGCCCTGTCCCGTGTGCGAGTACGGATCCGTGATGCGAATGGCCGGCTCCAGCCGATCCCACCCGTGCGTGGCCCCCGGGTACAGGGTCAGCGACACACTCTCCCTATCCGCCGGTGACAGGCTGTCCACCAGCCGCTGGCAGGAGTCCGGGTTGTCATACACATCGGCCTCGCCCGCCTGGATGAAGATGGGGGAGCCCGTGAGCTCGCCGAACTCGTAGCCGGGGACGCGGTTGTAGGCCCAGCACACCGGATAGAAGGGCGCGTGCGCCACGAAGCGCTGTCCCGGCTCGGCGCCCGCGGCGTACTTCCGGGTGGCGCTCAGCATGGACATCAGCCCGCCCCACGAGAACCCCATGATGCCGATGCGCGAGGCGTCGATGGACGGGTGCGCGGACAGGTACTTCAGCGCGCCCCACGCGTCGGGCAGCGTCTCGGCCACGGCCCTCGGCCGCCCCTCCGCGCCTCCGGACAGGCCGCGCGCGGCCCACATGTCGATCTCCAGCGTGGCGATGCCCGCCTCGTGCAGCGCCTGGGCGTGGTAGCTGCCCAGGGTGTCCACGCCTCCCGAGCCGTGGGCAATCAGCACCGCGGGCACCTTGCCCTGCGCGCTCGTGGGGAGGCTCAGCCGCCCCGCCACCTGCAGCGGCGTGGGCGTCCCGAGCGCCGGAAAGGACACGTAGGAATGGCGGGCCACCGGTGTCTGGACCGGGTCCTCCTTCGGTGGCTCCTGCTGGGGGCAACCGCTCAGCACGGCCGCGAGCGCCACGCTGGCGATCCACGGCCTCACGACGAACGTCTTCATGGCTCGACTCTCCCAGGGAAGGGGGTGGAGAGCACCACCATCCCAGGGAGGGGACTGGCATGGCGCCAGCCCGGCCGTCCACCTGTCCGCCCACCGACACGGGGGCGGAGCAACTAGCGCGGAGCCAACACCACGCGGTTGGGGCCGCCCGACTTGGAGGAGCGCAGGGCCTTCTCCGCGGCGGAGATGAGCTCCTGCTCGTTGCGGGCCTGGTCCGGGAAGACGGCCACGGCGGCCGTCACCGTCACCTCGCCCACGTCGCTGCCGGTGCCCTCCGGGAAGTCCAGCTCCTCCACCGCCTTGCGGAGCTTCTCGGCGTAGGTGCGCGCCCGCTCCACGTCGGCATTGCAGAGGATGACGCCGAACACGTCCCAGTCGTACCGGGCGGCGATCTCCGAGGAGTTGTCGCTCCGGGCGTGGGTGACGGGGTCCTCCATCATGTCCGTCACCATCTGCGCCACCCGGCGCAGCAGCTTGTCGCCCTCGGCGTAGCCTCGCGAGAGGTTGAAGCGGCGGAAGCCATCGATGTCGATGAGCACCAGCGCCAGCTTCTGCTCCCGCCGCCGCGCACTCAGCAGGCCCGCGCTGAGGGCCTCCTGGAAGTAGCGGTGGTTGTAGAGGCTCGTCAGGCCGTCGCGGAACGCCAGCCGCTCGCTCTCGGGGATGAGCGACTGGGACGCGGCGCCCTTGGCATCGGCCTTCTGGGGCTCGGCCATCTTCGGCCGAGGGGTCGCGGCGGGCGCTCCGGGAACACCCGGCTTGCCCGCGGCGGGCTTGGCGGCGCCGCCCCGGCCCAGTCCGAGCTGGTCCTTGAGCTCCTGCACCATCTTGTCGCGGATGGACAGCAGGGCGGCGTTGTGGACCGCCTGGCCCACCGTGTTCTTCAACTCCTGTTCCGTGAACGGCTTCGTGAGGAAGTGGTTCACACGCGCTTCATTGATGGCCTTCTGCGCGTCCTCCAGCTTCTGGGACGCCGTCACCAGAATGCGCGCGGCATGGGGTTGTAGCTCGGCGACGCGCTTGAGGAGGTCGACCCCCATCAGCCCGTCACCAAGATTTTGATCCGATACGACCGCGTGCAGTTGTTCCCGCTGGAGGACTTCAAGTGCTTCTTCAGCGGACCGGGCAAGGAACACCGTGAAGTCCTTGCTCAGGTAGTACTGCATCAAGGCCAGCATCGTCCGGTTGTCCTCGACGACGAGGACCTTCGCAGCAACAGGCTCACTCACCAGGGCAGACCAACGCAACGAGGGGCATGGAAGATGGAGCCGAGCGTCGCAAAGGAAGGGGGCAGGCCGCAAGTCTCGAAGCGGGATTCCGCCCACTTCAGTCCAGCGGCCACTCGTGGACCGGGCTGCCGGACGAAGCCAGGAGCATGTAACGTTCCAGCAGGGCCGCCAGAGCGTCCTGCCGGGGCATGTGGGCTTCCAACCGGGCCAACATCTTCCGTTGCCAGCGTGCCCCGGTACACCCCGCGCGAATCCGGGCCTCGATGAGGGAGAGCAGCCCGTCCGCCTCCTCGGTGTCCACCCCGGCGTCCACGAGGCCCGCGCGGGCCACCGGGAGCAGCCGCTCCACCAGGGCGCTGGCGGACACCAGCGAGGGAGAAGGCGCGCGGCGCTCGGGCCAGAGCAGCCTGGCGTCCAGTCCCTCCTTGGCCGCGCGGATGAAGTTGCCCCGGACGCAGGGGAAGGGCAGCCCCGGCAGCAGCGCGTCCACGTCCTGGCTCAGCCCGAGCGTGAGGCCCAACAGCAGCGCGCCGTTGGCCAGCATGTCCAGCACGGTGGGGCCCGCGGGCAGCGCGCGCAGCTCTATCCGCACGTGGCCCGAGCCGCTCGGGTCGTAGATGGCGCGATTCCAGCTCCACACGGTGCCCTGGTGCAGCCGCAGCTCGTCCAGCCGGGGCAGGCCGCCCCGGGCCAGGCACTCCAGCGGGGACTCCGGCCCCAACACCGGCAAGAGCGGCGGGTAGAGCGCCACCGACTCGGCGAACAGCTCCAGCGGGCCCTGACGCACCCAGCCATGGCCGAAGGTGACGCGCCCGTGCTGCGGCGCCTCGGACTGGGGCTCGCCCCGGTCATCCACGGCCTGGCGGAAGAGGGCCACGCGCGTCTCGTCCCACAGCCGGCGGCCCAGGAGGAAGGGCGAGTTGCCGCTCACCGCGAGCACCACCGGCGTGGCCAGCTGGGCCGCGTTGTACATGCGCGCGAAGTCCGCCGGATCCACGCGCAGGTGGTACTGCAGCGAGGTGTTGGCGCCCTCCAGCGTCACGTCGTCCCACTCCAGGGTGAGCGAGTCCTCGCCGCCGATGACCACGCGCAGTGGCTCCTCGCGGCGCCGGCGGCGGATGGCGGCCGACAGCGCCCGGTAGCGCGGCAGCGCCGTCATCGAGCCCATGCCCAGGTCCTTTTCGCGCAGCGTGGGGAGGATGCCCGTCACCGCCACGCGCGCCCCCTGCGTGGCCGCCGCGCGCCGCACCTCGGCCAGCGCGCTCTCGAACTCCTCGCGCATCGCCGTGAAGGGCCGCCCCGCCAACGGCCCCGGCCGCAGGTTGCACTCGAGGTTGAAGCGGTCGATCTCCACCGTCACCCGCGGATCCACCGTCTGGCCCAGCACCTGCCGGTTCACCGGCAGCGGATAGCCCGAGGCGTCCACCAGGAACATCTCCAGCTCGGCGCCGATGGTGCGCGGGCCCACGCCGAAACCGGGCCGCGCCAGCACCTGCCGGAGCGCTTCCAGGCTGTCCGCCAGCCGTTGGCTGAAGCGCTCGTAATCCTCGGGCTCGAAGGTCTCTTTCTGGATTTGAAGTCCCATATGAAGACGAGCGGGGCCGTGGCGCCCTAGGAGAAGGGAGTGGGTTGAGGAGAGGACTCGGAGGCGGGCACGCCGGGGCGGGTGGCGAGGTGCTCCAACAGCCGCCGCGCGAGGGAGAGCGCCTGCACCCGTATCTCGGGGATGGCCGTGCTCTCCCACAGGTCACCCCGGCGCAGGGGGCCCAGGGTGAAGAGCACGGAAGAGGCGCGGCCCCGCGCGTCGAGCAGGGCGCCCTCGGCGTCCGTGGCCAGGCCGAGCCCCAGCGCGTCCGAGCTCGCGAGCCCGGACTCCAGCAGCCCGCGCAACAGCGGGTGGCCCCGGCCGATGGAGGCGTCCGGGCCGGTGCAGTTGATGACGTGCTGGACGCGGAACGTGGCCTCGCGCGAGAAGCCCCGGGGCCGGACGCGCGCCAGCACCCAACCCTCGTCCGAGAGCTGGAAGCCGCGCACGCGGGCCGAGTGGATGCGCAGCACACCGGCCCGCTGGAGCTGCTCGAGGGTGTCGTTCACCGCGGGCGCCATCCGGTGGCGGTGCACGTCCCAGAAGGAGCGCAGGTGACGCAGGAAGCGGCGGCGCTCGGGCTCCGGCAGGTCGCGCCACAGCGAGGCCGTCACCGGCCGCAGCGAGTCCATGACGGCGCGCCAGTCCCCACCCTCGCCTGGCTGCCGGAACTGGTGGCGCAGCGCGCCCAGGATGGAGCGGACGCGGCGGGGCTCGGACAAGGCCACGGGCGGGCCCGCCACCACGCCGGGACGGTGTACCTGCGGCAGCAGCCCGTGCCGGGAGATGGCGTGGATGCGCCCCTCGTGGTTGCGCTCGGCCAGCGAGAGCACCGTGTCCACCATCGTCAGGCCCGTGCCGATGAGCAGCACCGAGTGGTGGGGCCGCACGTGACGCAGCGCACCATCCATCCAGGGCGAGCGGATGTACCGGTGGCTCGCGTACAGGCCCCCGTCCGCCACCGGCAGGTCCGCGGGCAGGGCATTGCCCACCGCCAGCACCACCGTGCCCGCCTCCAGCGCGGGGCCGCGTGCCAGCACCACCCTCGCGCCGTCCCCCTCCTGGGAGATGGACAGCACCTCCCCCTGGAGGAGCTCCAGGCCCACCCCCGGGGCCGCGCTCTCGCGCGCCTCGCGCAGCACCGCCTCCAGGTACTGGCCGTAGCGCCTGCGCTGGACGAAGTCCCCCGGCGCCGTGTCCGGCTCGAGGCGGCGGATCCACCGCAGGAAGTGCTCGGGATCCTCGGGAAGGGCGCTCATCCTCCCGGCGGGGACGTTGAGCAGATGACTGGCGTTCTCCGTGGAGTACGCGAGGCCGGGACCCACACGCCCCGTGCGCTCCAGCAGGGCCACCCGGAGGGGTCCCTCGGCCTTCCTCAAGAGCTGCGCCGCCAGCAGCGTGCCGCTGGCGCCTCCACCGACAACCAGTACATCCCACCGCTGCTCGACTCTCACACCCCGACAGTAAACCCTGAGGGCCGCTCCTACATCCCCCCTTGACTGTCCAGGCTCCAGGCAGCCGTGCACGATTCCTGGACCGGAGGGTACGAGGGGGGAACGGCCCGGGGCCTGTCCGGCCGCCCGCCCCCCATGAGCCGGACGCCCAGGTGTGTTATCGCTCCGTGACGATGCAGCCCACGCCCCCCACCCCCCTGGTCAACCTGTACGACCTGCCCCGTGCCGCCCTCGGCGAGCTGCTCGCCGGGTGGGGCTACAGCGCCTACCACCGCGACCTGCTCTGGGAGGCCCTCTACCGCCAGCAGGTGGAGTCGTTCGACGCCCTCACCGGGCTGCGGCCGGACCTCGTCCAGGCCCTGCGCGAGCGCACCCGCCTGGAGCGGCCCACCACCCACCACGAGGTCTTCAGCTCCGACGGCTTCACCCGCAAGCTGCTGCTGAAGCTGCGCGACGGGCAGACGGTGGAGACGGTCCTCATGCGGTTCAAGGACCGGGCCACGGTGTGCCTCAGCACGCAGGCCGGCTGCGCCATGGGGTGCGTCTTCTGCGCCACCGGGCAGATGGGCTTCGTGCGCCACCTGACGCCCGGGGAGATCGTCGGGCAGGTGCTGCACGTCACCCGCATCCTCCGCGAGACGAACGAGTCGCTGCGCAACGTGGTGCTGATGGGCATGGGCGAGCCCCTGCACAATTACGAGGCCACCCTGGAGGCGGTGGACATCCTGGTGGAGCGCTCGGGGCTGGCGCTGGCGCCGCGCTTCATCACGCTGAGCACCGTGGGGGTGGTGCCCGGCATCCGGCGGCTGGCGGACGAGGACCGGCCGGTGCAGCTCGCCGTCAGCCTGCACGGGGCCACCGAGGCGGAGCGGAGCGCGCTGGTGCCCGCGGCGCGCAAGTGGCCGCTCGCCGAGCTGATGGACGCCTGCCGCTACTACTCGGAGAAGCGCAAGCGCCGCATCTTCTATGAGTGGGCGCTCATCGCCGGGCAGAACGACACGCCCGAGCAGGCGCACGCCCTGGGCCAGCTGCTCAAGGGCATGGACGCGCACGTCAACGTCATCCCGCTCAACCCCACGGTGGGCTACGCCCAGCGGCCCAGCGGCCCGGACGCCGTGCGCGCCTTCCAGGACATCCTCGCCAGCTACGGCCTGCCCAGCACCGTGCGCCAGCGCCGCGGCATCGACATCGACGCCGGCTGCGGCCAGCTCAAGGCCGCCGTGGAGCGCCCGCGCCACGCCCCGCGGCCCACGGCCTCCTGAGCCCCCACGCCACGGCCGCCGGGCAGGACGACGCTTCCCGGTATGCCCGCCCGGGGAGCCTTGCGGCACTCTCCCCGCGTCCCAAGCGTTGGACGAGGTGCTTCAGGAAGAGTCTCCGTGCGAAGCCTCGTCAGGGTGTCCGGTCTGCTGCTGTGCTTCCTCGTGCTGGTGCCCGCCTGCGCGCCCGTGGAGGAGCCGCCCCTGCGCGTCGGCACCTTCCTCTGGCCGGGAAGCGAGCCCCTCTTCCTCGCACGGGACCTCGGCTACCTCGACGACGGCTCGATCCGCCTGGTCGAGTACTCCTCCCTCGGTGAGGTCAACCGCGACTTCCGCAACGGGAGGCTCGACGCCGTCAACGTCACGCTCGACATGGCCCTCCAGCTCCTGCAGCAGGGCTTCGAGCCCCGGGCGGTGCTCGTCCTGGACTACTCGAACGGCGCGGACGCCATCCTCGCGCGGCCGGAGGTGCGCCGGATGGAGGAGCTCCGGGGCAAGCGCGTGGCGGTGGAGGACCTGTCGGTGAGCACGTACCTGCTGGGCCAGGCCCTGGCCCAGGCGGGACTGCGGCCCTCGGACATCGAGATCCTCCGCATTCCGGTGGATCAGCACGAGCAGGCCTATGCGTCGGGAGAGGTGGACGCCGTCGTCACCTTCGAGCCCTTCATGAGCAGGCTACTCGCCCGAGGAGCCCACGCGCTCTTCGACAGCAGCCACCTGCCGGGAGATATCGTGGATCTGCTGGTGGTGCGCGAGGACGTGCTGGAGAAGAGCCCGAAGCAGGTGCGGCACATGCTCCAGGGCTGGTTCCGGGCCTTGCGCCACCTGGACGAGCACCCGGAGGACGCGGTGGCCCGGATGAGCCCCCGCCTCGACACGAGCCCCGCCGAGCTCGCCTCCATGCTGGAGATGCTGCGGCACCCCACCCGGGAGGAGAACCACGCCCTGCTGCGGCCCCCCTCCTCTGCCCTCCTCGGCTCGGCGCATCGCCTGCAGTTGTTCATGCTGGAGCACGGGTTGCTGCCGGAGCCGGTGCGGCCCGAGCTGCTGCTGGACGTACGGCCCCTCGAGGCGCTCGGGGAGGTCCGGTGATGAAGCGCCTCGGGCTGCCCCCGCTTCCGCCCCTGCGCATCACCATCCCGGCGGTGCTGCTGCTCTTCGCCATCACGGTGGGCCTCCATGATCTGCATCAGAACGCGAGCCTGGCCTGCCGCCGGGTGGAGGAGTACACGCTCCAGGAGCTCACCCAGCGCATGAGCGAGCTGCAGGATCATCTGGAGCTCCTCCTGAACCTGCATCAGTCCGAGCGCATCCAGGAGGAGGTCGCCAGCCTCGGGACGGATCCGCACATCCAGACGGCGCTGCTGCTCGACGAGACCGGCCGGGTGGCCGCATCGATCCGGCGCGTGGAGATAGGGCAACAGGGCCGGGCGCTCCATCCCGAGCTGTTCACCCCGGAGGCGGAACCCATTCTCCAGAGGGCCCGCGAACACCTCGCGGGCAGCACCCTCGTCACCGCGGATGGGCAGGCGCTCGTGGCCCGCTACCCCGTGCTGGTGTCGGATGCCTCCGGCGCGCTGTCCTCCGAGCGGGTGTGGCTGCTCGTGGTGCGGAGGGATCTCTCCGTCCTCAAGCAGCAGGCGCGCGACCAGGTGCGCGCGAACGTGGTGCAGCGCAGCGCGCTGCTGGCGGTGCTCGCGGGGCTGCTCTGGCTCTTCTTCCACTTCGTCCTCACGCGCCGGGTGGCCCGGCTGGTCACCACCGCCCAGCGCTTCGCCGCGCGCGACTGGGAGGCCCGCAGCGGGCTCACCGGACGCGACGAGCTCTCCAGGGTGGGGCGCGCCTTCGACGAGATGGCCGAGCGGCTGCGCACCACCCAGTCCCAGCTCGAGGAGCGCGAGTCCCACATCCGGCTGCTGCTCGACTCGGCCGCGGAGGGCATCTTCGGGTTGGACCTGGAGGGGCGCTGCACCTTCGTCAACCGCTCCGCGCTGCGGATGCTCGGCTACGCGGACGCCGGAGCGCTGCTGGGCCGGGACGCGCACCAGCTGTGGCACCACTCGCACGCGGATGGCTCGCCCTATCCCCGGAGCGAGTGTCCCATCCTCCAGGCCCTGCGCGACGGGACCGAGGACCACGGCGAGGACGATCTCATCTGGCGCGAGGACGGCACGTGGTTCCCGGTGGAGCGCTGGTCGTACCCCATGCGCCAGGGCGGCAGGCGGGTGGGCATCGTGTCGACGTTCGTGGACATCACCGCGCGCAAGCGCGCCGAGCAGATGCAGCACTTCCTCATCGAGGCCAGCACGCAGCTGGCGGAGCTGCTGGACGAGACGCGCACGCTGGAGCGGGTGGCGCGGCTGGCCATTCCCCAGCTGGGCCAGTGGTGCGTGGTGGACAGGGTGGATGACGCGGGCCAGCTGCACCGCGCGGCCTGGGTGCACCAGGAGCCGGCCCGGCAGGAGCTGCTGAGGGAGCTGGCGGAGCTCGACCCTCCGGACTGGAGCTCGTCCCAACCCACCGTGCGGGTGCTGGGCACCGGCGGGCCGCTGCTCGGGGACGAGGCCCTCGCGGCCCTGCGCCACGCCGGGGACTCCGGCGCGCGCTACCCGGAGCTGCTGCGGCGGCTCGGGACGCGGACCGCCATCGCGCTCCCCATCTCCGTGCGAGGACGGACGCTGGCGGCCCTGCTGCTGGTCTCGGACACGCCGGGCTTCCAGTATGGCCCCCATGAGCTGGCGCTCGCGGGGGAGCTGGCCCGCCGCGCCTCGGTGGCCATGGACAACGCCCGGCTCTACCGCCAGTCCCAGGAGGCGGTGCGCCTGCGCGAGGACTTCCTCTCCGTGGCCTCCCACGAGCTGCACACGCCCCTCACGCCCCTGCGCCTGCACCTGCAGACACTGCAGCGCGCGCTGGCCGCCAGTGGCGACGGCGTGGGCACCGGGCGCCTCATGCCCAAGGTGGACAAGGCGCTCGCCCAGGTGAGACGCCTGTCCCAGCTCGTCGATGATCTGCTCGATGTCTCCCGCCTCACCTCCGGACGGCTCCGCCTGCGGTTGGAGCCGGTGGACCTGGTGGAGCTGACACGGGACCTGGCCGAGCGCTTCTCCGAGCAGGCCCGGGCCGCCGGCTGCACGCTGCGCGTCACCACCGAGGGCCCCACCACCGGACAGTGGGACCGGATGCGCCTGGAGCAGGTGCTCACCAACCTCATCACCAACGCGCTGAAGTACGGCGTGGACCACCCGGTGGAGCTCCACGTCAGCTCCGCTGGAGGGCGCGCGCGCTGGAGCATCCGGGACCATGGCATCGGCATCGCCCCCGAGGATCTCGAGCGCATCTTCGGGCGCTTCGAGCGGGCGGTGTCCACGCGGCAGTACGGTGGGCTGGGGCTGGGCCTCTACATCTCCCGGGAGATCGCCCGCGCGTTCGGAGGCGACATCCACGTGGAGAGCCAGCCGGGAGCCGGTGCCGTCTTCACCCTGGAGCTGCCACTCGAGCCGGCCCGGGACGCGCGCGAGGGCGCGGAGCCCTGCCCTCGGGAAGAGACCCGGCCCGAGCCGCCGCCCGCGTGCCACGGGCCCTGAGCGCGCACCACGCCGAAAGGAGCTCGTCCCATCGGCTGCGCTCGGTCAGTGGTAGACGTCTACCAGTGCATTTGACATGCAACTTCAACCCCACTGGAACCCACACACACCTCATCCCACATCACTGGTAGACGTCTACCACTGAGCGGCGTTCCGTCTCGTTTTCGCACCGGGACCCTCAGGGCGTGGCGCGCTCGGGGGGGCTCGACGACGAAGGGCCCCTCAGGAGAGGCAACACGTCATGTTAGCCTCCGAACTTCGGAGGTAGCCCCAATGAAGAAAGCGTGGGTGTACAGACTGCCCGAGGCCGGAGAAAAGGTGGGCCAGTACCGGGTGGTGGGCCCGCTGGGCCAGGGCGGCCAGGGCCACGTGTTCCTGGCCGTGTGGGAGGGCCGCTCCTATGTCCTCAAGTTCTTCCGCTCCCTGCCGGTGAGCCACTCGGGGGAGCTGGAGCTGGACATCCTGCGCCACCTGGAGCACCCCAACGTGGTGCGGGTGCTGGGCCATGGGCGCTGGCCGTACCCGGAGGAGGGCTACTTCTACCTCGTCATGGAGTACGTGGAGGGCAGGACGCTGTCGAGACATGCCCTGGAGCACAACCCCTCGGCGCGCACGGGCGCCACGCTGATGCTGGAGGCGGCCCGGGCGCTCGCGGTGGTGCACCGCCGGGGCGTGCTGCACCGAGACGTGAAACCGGACAACCTGCTGGTGAGGGCGGCGGACGGCAGGCCGGTGTGGGTGGACTTCGGGGTGGGCCACCTGGAGGGCCGCGCCACGCTGCCGCGCATGAAGCGGCTGCCGCCGGGCACGCCCGAGTACACCAGCCCCGAGGCGTACCGTTTCCTCCGGGAGCACCCCGAGGAGGAGGCGCGCTACCAGCCGGGCGTGGCCGACGAGGTGTGGGCCTTCGGCGTCACGCTGTACGAGTTGCTCACGGACAAGCTGCCCTTCGGCTCGCGCCTGGGCAACCCGCGCATGGTGGAGGACATCCGCACCCGCGCGCCGCTGGCGCCTCAGGAGCGCAACCCACGGGTGCCATTGGCCCTCAATCAGCTGTGCCTGCGCCTGTTGGAGAAGGAGCCCGGGGAGAGGCTGGCGGACATGGACGCGGTGGCCGGGGCGCTGGAGGCGGCGCTGGCGGGGGCGGGGGCGGACTGGGACATGCCGCTGATGGACCCCTTCGCCCCGGAGGTGCGCACCACGGAGGAGATACCCGGCCAGGTGGTGGACCGCGACTCGTGGGAGCGCCTGCAGCAGCAGATGAAGGCGGTGAGGCCCCGGCGCGGGCGGGTGCGCAAGAAGGCCCGGCAGGAGCCGCCCGCCCCGCCCGCAGCACCTGCCGCCGCCATGGTCCCGCTGGAAGAGGCGCCGGCCGGGAGCTTCGAGGCGCTGGCGGAAGCGCTGGAAGCGCGGCTGTATGAGCCGCCCCGGCCCGTGTCGGCGCACGAAGCCGCCGCCGAACCCGGGCCCGCCGCCGAAGCCAGACACG